>NZ_WIWL01000099.1:0-376 GCF_009600105.1 Pseudomonas sp. FSL R10-0056 | reverse complement strand
ACCTGCGGCTGGATCACCTCCTTAATCGACGACATCAGCTGCTCCATAAGTTCCCACACGAATTGCTTGATTCATTGAAGAAGACGATAGCAGTAGACCAAAATTGGGTCTGTAGCTCAGTTGGTTAGAGCGCACCCCTGATAAGGGTGAGGTCGGCAGTTCGAATCTGCCCAGACCCACCAATTTTGTTTGGAAGCACCTGTAGAAATATGGGGCCATAGCTCAGCTGGGAGAGCGCCTGCCTTGCACGCAGGAGGTCAACGGTTCGATCCCGTTTGGCTCCACCATTACTGCTTACTTGTCGTAAAGCTTAGAAATGAACATTCCATCGAATGATGGTGAATGTTGATTTCTGATCTTTTGATTAGATCGTTCT
>NZ_WIWL01000098.1:0-383 GCF_009600105.1 Pseudomonas sp. FSL R10-0056 | reverse complement strand
GTGGGGGGCTGTTGATCGCGTCCAGGTCATAGGCGCCCTGGCCGGGGTTGAGCGTGAGTTGGCCGAACTGCGAGCGCTGCACAAGTGATCGTGAAGTTCCACGCTAGGGGCACTGGCGGTGGCAAGGGGCCGACGCAGTACCTGCTGGGCCGGGACGGCCAGCGGGAGGGGTCAACCCTGCTGCGTGGCGATCCCGAGCAGGTGGCCGCACTGATCGACTCCAGCCGGTACGCCAAGAAGTACACCAGCGGCGTGCTGAGCTTTGCCGAGGCGGATCTACCGCCCGAGCAGAAACGGGCCCTCATGGACAGCTTCGAGCAGGCGTTAATGCCCGGCCTAGAGGCTCGGCAGTACAGCTGCCTATGGGTTGAGCACCAAGACAA
>NZ_WIWL01000097.1:0-383 GCF_009600105.1 Pseudomonas sp. FSL R10-0056 | reverse complement strand
TGGGGCTGAGGCGTTTGTATTGAAACAGGGGCAGGAAGAAAGCCGACAGGTGTGGCGTGGATTCGCCCCGGTGGATACTGGCCGTAACAATGCGATCGGCCCCGTACTTGTCCGCCAACCACTGCAAGGACTGCTGAAAGAACGCTTTTTCCTGTTCTGGTGTAGCTTTCTCGAACCAATCAGGACTGGCCGTCATCACGTATTCGACAGTCAAAACCGCATCTTTGCGCCGTTTCTCTGGCAGCAAAGCCCGCAGTTTTCCCATCGCCTCGTCCGTGCTTTTGGCGACCAGGTGTTGATTGTCGGGTGTGCGTTCCTGGTCAGCATTGTGTGTATTCCGTTCCCGGTAGCAATGCTGCATCGAGGCCGCCACTGAGCCCATG
>NZ_WIWL01000096.1:0-394 GCF_009600105.1 Pseudomonas sp. FSL R10-0056 | reverse complement strand
CGGGAGTGTATGGACCGGGGACATAGCGAACACTTTGTTCGGAGACATAGCGAACAGTTAACGAAGCTTTTTCCCTGATATTACAACCCCGGTCACTCTGTCAATTTGCGCAATACGATGGCTTCCCCAGAAGACATCGTATTGCCCATCCTCAACACTCTCTCGTACACCTACACGCTCGCCTTTAAAGCCTTTCCCGAGCCTCCAGGGCTGACCCTGCCAGTAGATCTCACCTTTAGCCTGCACCTTTCGTACATGAAGCTCAGCACCGTACTCGATGGCAGGTAGCACCTCCTGATACTCCCGTGCGCTGGGCGTATAACGAGACGCTGGTACCTGCATGCCTATGCCACCGTGCGGGCGCTCGTAGTTGTAGATCTTGCGCCATTCGTCC
>NZ_WIWL01000095.1:0-397 GCF_009600105.1 Pseudomonas sp. FSL R10-0056 | reverse complement strand
GTACTGAGCTGACAAGTGAACATGATTGACATCACCCACTTGAAGGTTAGCGCCGCAACGTCAGGATGCAACAGGCTGGCGATCGCTGGTTTCAGTTTTATGACTGTTATTTCAATGCAATCGTCACCGACTCAAGCACCCGACCCTTAGGGTTATAAAAGTCGACCTGCAAGTGCTGCCCGGTGAGGGTCAGGCAGGCGAAGTTATCTTCGCTGACCATGGCGCTGGTCAATGCGGGGGAATAATGGCCTTGCCCATTACTGGCCAGCGGGGTATTGAGCAGCAGATTACTGGCCTTCGCGTACGGTAACAGCCTGCTATTGCACAGCGGTGACGAGACGATGCCGTGCACCACAAAGTCAGGGTCTTCGCTGTGGGTGAGTGAGCAGGTCAAAGA
>NZ_WIWL01000094.1:0-439 GCF_009600105.1 Pseudomonas sp. FSL R10-0056 | reverse complement strand
TTGTGCCCCTGAAGGGGCGGGGGAGGCGTCTGGGCAATCCCCGTTTTACCAGTCCCCTATCGCCGCCTGAGAGGGCGCAGGAAGCGAGTAATCAGGGTATCGAGGCGGATTCACCCTTGGCGTCCAACCAGCGGCACCAGCGGCGCCTGAGAGGCCTACAGAGCGGTTGGACACCAAGGGGAGGGGCTAAGACCGATTTATCAGTCCCCTTTCCCTCGTTTCTTTCCAACGCGATAGCCCAGCAAGGCCGCCACCGTTGCCACCGTCACCCCAGCAAGCACAGCCAGTGGCGTGTAATTCACACGACGAACGCCTCGCCCCGGTTTGGTGGGCTCTGAACCATCAATCACAAACTCATCGGTTTGATTCATTGCTGCGGCTCCTGGGGCATTTTCGCCAGCTCGTACAGCAACGGAGCCAACCGCTTTTTGTCCACGTC
>NZ_WIWL01000093.1:0-440 GCF_009600105.1 Pseudomonas sp. FSL R10-0056 | reverse complement strand
GAGCGAGCCTGCTCGCGAAGGTCGTTCGCGAGCAGGCTCGCTCCCACAATAGGGCTTGACCTGCAACAGAGTATCTAAAGAGATTGCGCAGTACACGCGAACCGAACAGGCCGGCCGGTCGGCGCCTCGGGGCGCAGTGTTTTTGATCTGCCAGCCCTCCCGGGAGGCCGAGAGGAGGTGCTGAGGAGTGGGTCGACCGGCATGGATGCCGGGAGAGCCGCGACGGGGCCATGGATAGCCCGTGGCGGCGTGCCCACGGAGCAGGACCGGAGCGAGGGAACCTGAGCGCAGCGAAGGCCGTACGATGGGGCGAGGACCTTTTGGTTCCTTTTGGGTCCTTCTGTACGGACCGGACACATGGTGGACACACGTGCGGGGACATGGTGGACACATTATGCCCCGTAGTCAGGTTTGCTCACGTCGAACGTTCTTAGAAAGTG
>NZ_WIWL01000092.1:0-441 GCF_009600105.1 Pseudomonas sp. FSL R10-0056 | reverse complement strand
CATACAAATCACAGGTGAAAATAAGTTCGTCTGCCTGCGTTTGATCAACCAGCACTTCGAGTTTGGCGCGAATTTTCTCTGGGCTGCCGACCATGGCCAGGCCCAAAAAGCTCATCACTGCCTCTTTCTCGTGGGGTAGCCACAGGCCATCCATGGTCTTCACAGGCGCACGCTGAACCAGACTTTGGCCGCGCATCAGCGCCAGAATTCGCTGGTACACGGAGGTTGCCAGGTACTCGGCGTGCTCATCCGTATCGGCAGCGACCAAGGGCACCCCGAGCATCACGTAGGGTTTGTCGAGAACGGCTGAAGGCTTGAAGTGATTGCGGTACACACGAATCGCTTCATGCATTAAACGCGGTGCGAAATGTGACGCGAAGGCGTACGGCAAACCGCGCTCACCGGCCAATTGTGCGCTAAACAGACTTGAGCCCAGCAACC
>NZ_WIWL01000091.1:0-441 GCF_009600105.1 Pseudomonas sp. FSL R10-0056 | reverse complement strand
ATGGCGACCAGGTTAAGCGCCGCGACGGGCGGGTCACTCCAGTCGCAGGCGCGGGTGTCGATCCTGCGTTCAGCCTGGCCGCCCAGGTGTTCCAGCACCGTCATGCGGCTGGGACCAAATCCCTGCGCGCTCAGCAGACGGGCGATGATGGACGGGCTGCTGCCATCGTTGCTCAGTACCAGCAGACGTACACCGCTGTGCAGGTGGGCATTGAGGGCGACGACGGGGCGTGCCACTACCGACAGCGTGACTACGTCCTGCAGGGCCCAGCCCATGCGTGCTGCGGCCAGGGAAAAGGACGATGGCGCTGGCAGCACCTGCATTTCATCCCGCGCTACCCGTCGCGCCAGGCTGGCGCCGACACCAAACAGCATGGGGTCGCCGCTGGCCAGTACGCAGGTCGGCGTGTTGCGCAGGGCCAGCACTGGGGCCAGTGAAAAC
>NZ_WIWL01000090.1:0-443 GCF_009600105.1 Pseudomonas sp. FSL R10-0056 | reverse complement strand
GAGTCAGTTGGGCGAGCGTATCAACGTACTGACCGGTCGACTGGAAGCAGCTGCAAAAAATGACGAAACCGCCAAGCGGCTGATGACCGTACGCGGTATCGGTCCGATTATTTCTACAGCAGTGATCGCTAAACAAACCGAGCCTGAGCGCTTCGCCAACGCGCGGCAGTTCGCTGCTTACTTTGGATTGGTGCCCAAGCAGAACAGCAGCGGAGAAAAAGTCCGATTGGGCAAGATGAGCAAACATGGCGATGCCTACTTGCGAAGCTTGGCGATTCAGGGCGCTCACGCGGTGTTGAGGCAGGTGAAAGCTAATTCAGAGGATCCAGATGACCGGCGATTGCAACGCTGGGTGTCCAGGTTGGGCCGTAAAGAGGCTGCCGTCCGGTTAGCCAACCGCAATTTGCGCATCATCTGGGTGCTGTTACAAAACGACCAAACTT
>NZ_WIWL01000089.1:0-87528 GCF_009600105.1 Pseudomonas sp. FSL R10-0056 | reverse complement strand
TCATTTGCTTCATTGAAAAGCTCGGCGATTGGTGTCCGGGGATTTTGCCAAATCAGGAAGTCTTTTTCAGGATTTCCTTAGGTATGCAAATGGTGAGTCTGTCTGCTGAATCGGGCTACGCCTGGGCCATCGTTGATGCTAACCAGCGTGCGGCTCTATTAGTCGATCTGGGCGGTGCTGTAATTATCCCGAAGTATCAGCGTCTCGATCTGGTGGAGCAGACCATCGGGAATTCCGATCGGCGCTTGGCCGATGTCGAAGCGCTGGGATTGACTGCTGATGCGGCGTTCAAGTTTCAAGGCCTCACGCCCGAGAGTGGTTATGCGTGGGCGTTGGTTGATTCTGCGCAGCGGGCCGCGTTGCTGGTCGATCTGAGCGGTGCTGTCGTTCTTCCCAAGTTTCCCCGTCTGGATGTGGCGGAGCAGCGTCTGGCCAGTGTGGAGGGGTTTGGATTAACGGCTGATTCCGACTTCAGGTTTCAGTCGCTATCCCCGGAAAGCGGCTTTGTGTGGGCGCTGGTGGATAAAGATGGTCGCCGCGCCTTGGCCATCGATACGTCAGGGAAGGTGGTCGGTAACTTTGATGTGTCCGGGACGGTGGGCGGATATATCTCCTCGACCAAAGACCTTTACTTTTTGGGCGACAGTTTGACCAACGGGGCTGGAGGGCAAACTACTTGGCGTGAGGCTTTGGCGGCTTTAGTCAGTCCGCGCACCCATACCAACATCGCGATCGGCGGGCAGACCTCGCCACAAATCGCGGCCCGCGCCGGGGCCTACGTCGCCCTGCTGACCCTGGACGGTAACCTGATCCCGGCGAGCGGGCCGGTGGCCGTTACGGCCCGCACCATCGGGTTGCTGACAGGGCAGGGTCAGCAATCGATCAAGGGGCGGTTGTCCGGTATCTACGGCACTCTGACCCGCAGCAATGCCGATGACAGTTACAGCTTCACCCGGGAAACGGCGGGAGCACCCGTTCCAGTGGGTAAAAAGTTGGCCTTTGCGCCTGACATTGGCACGCATGGCTTTGATACCCAGACCATGCCAAGGGGTAGCGCCAACATAGGCCATTTGTTCGACGAGATGAGCCATGGGAGTGATTCCTTTGGGCGTGCCGGCATAAGTGCTGCGCGAGCGCAGCACTGGCCGGAGAATTTTGTAAGAGGATTAGGCCGGTAGGTTGAAGCGATGATTGCAGGCGAGGCAGAGGTTGTGGGCAAGCACATGGCGATCGAGCGACTCACCCATTTGGGCGCCTAGCGCACAGCCGCCGACACCGCCGGCCAGGCCGCCTAGGATGGCGCCTGACACTGAGCCGAGGGTGATTCCGACGGGCCCGGCGATAGCGCCGATAAGCGCACCAGCCTGACCACCTGTTAGAGCTGCGCTGACGCCACGGGCTGCACCGCCTACGGTGCCGATGGCAGCCCCGATTTTCATGGCGTGATGGAAAGAGGCAACTTTGGGGGAATGACAGCGAGGGCACTGTAATGACATGGGACGAACCTTCTCGGTGTTGATGTCATTACGGTTATGTAGGACTGAGATTTTTTTAATCGAAAATCTCTGTTGCTAGCAGCTCGCCCAAGGGTGCGACGGGCTGCAGTCGAGCCGAAGCGGGAACTCACCAGCGATCTGGATCGAAAGCTTTTACCAGGCCCATTTTGCGAACCGACATTCGGCGGCTGTCTGCGATGCCCGGCTACTCTAGGCGTGGCTAATTTCTCCCAAGCAGTCTTACCCATGTTGAAGCGACTTCGTCCTAGAGATGTTCCCGCGGGAAGGTATAGTGCCAAGGTCGAACAGGGGATCGCCTTGTAGCTGGCTCGACCATCGTGTTTACTGTGCCAGTATTAGCGCCGTCATGGCGCTAGCGCTGCTTTGACCAACATAAAGAGCCCAGGGAATCATGGCCGAGACGATAAACATCGCAAAGATGGCAGAGAGGCTGTCGAAGGGGATTTTCAACGAGTTTCTCTGGGGTCGCATGGAGCACACCAACATCAATTGGCCGTGCGAGAACCAGGAGGCACATGAGGTCAAGACCCATCCCTCTGATGTCGTCTTTTGGTACAACGAGCCCTATTCGCAGTCCCGCACCTATGTGAACTGCGACCTTAAGAGCTACGCGAAGGGCACCATCAAAACGAAGGCTATCCGGGAGGCGATCGAGAGTCTGGCCAAGAGTCTGCGATGCGCCGAGATCAGCCAGGAGTTTAGCGACACTTACATCCATCCGGATGTGTCGGCGAATATCCAGGGACTGCTTTTCGTCTACAACCACGATAATGAGTATGACAAGGACTTCGCCAAGATCCTTGAAAAGGTGAAGTGCGACGACTTGGACATCCCGAAGGGCTCTAAAATCGTTGTGATGGGGCCTGAGGATATTTACTGGCTGAACAACGTTCACCACGAAATCATCCACCTGCGCGGAGGTGCAGGTCTCGTGCCGGAGCGGGATTACTGCAAGTTCTACTACCCCCATCTGGTTCGCAGGAAGAATGTCCAATTGGAGCACGCCAAAGCTGCGACGCTGGATATGCTGACCGCACCTTGGATCATCTTGTCCTATGTGAACCCCAAGAATGGGAGCAAGCAGGGCTTCGTGATCTTCATGCGTAAGCGGGGATTCACGACCGATGAATTTCTATACCTCATCGAGTACCTGATGCACTACCAGGTAATAAAGGCCGAAACGGAGGTCACGATCCGCATGGTCGACCCGCATCAGAATGCTTCGGCCAATTTCGCCAAAGCCAAAGACCAGTACATCGCTGACTATCAGGGCGGAGGCGACCTTAGGCAGATTCTAGACTCCATTGACTTCGGAAAACTTGAACACGTACGCACCACCTTCTGTGAACTGGAGCTGTCTCGGCAATGAGCAAAAACGCGCTTCAGTACTGTGCTACGGATAAGGAAATCTACGACGCCTTGATGTCGGCTAAGCAGAAAATTAACGAAAAGGTTCTGCTTGAACTCGCGAAGGACAGGGGGATCTTCTACTCTGCCAAGGACAGCCGGGATGACTTGGTCAGTGCCATCTCGCTCCTCCCGCACGATTATCATGATCTGAACACCCTGCTGGAACAGCGGGAGCACTCTGGCCGACAGGAAAAACTCACTTCGGTAACGCTGCCAACCGCGCTGACCGTGGAAGGAATTCGTGAGGTCCTCCGGGAATACATTGAGGAATCTCCGGAGGACGAGAAGGTCACTCAGCAGATCAAGGACGGCAACCAAGTGGTCGCCAACATTAAGTACTCCGATGTCGACTATGGCAAGACGCGACTCGTCCAGCGCACACCCAAAGAAGCCTCGATCGAGTTCCACGTCTCTGCGGACAAAACGGTTATTCGGATGCCTGCGAACGACCGTGTGAAGGCTATCTTCTCGAAGCTCAAGGACAAGTTGGATACCAAGGCCAAGACTGAGATTCCCACCATCCGCATCGAACTCGGCGAGTTTCGGTCATCGGCCCTGCGCACAGAATTCTTTACGTCCCTGATCAGAGATCTCACGGGTTTCTCGCTGAAGAACGTCACTAGCGTGAAGGTTGAACGCTTGCCCCAGGAGCCTGAGGAAGACGAGCTCGACCTGGACGATGACCAGGAAGCTGAGGTGGCCAAAGAGGAGGCCTTGGCTCTGGTCAAGAACGTCGCACTTAAAGGTGAGACACTTCTGGCGTCTGAGGAGTACCAGAGTCTGACCCGGAAGGGCTTCTTCATCACGTCGATCATCTGGCGCTCGGTGCTGAACAAGGCACCACAACCGATGGTAGAGTTTGAGGCCGCTTTTGAGGATCCGGTACAAGGGAAAGGTTTCAAGTACTTTGTCCGAGGCGCCTATCGGATCGTTGAGCTTCAGTACACCAAGACGATCCGACCGGTCAGCGCCGAAGACAAAGAAACCTATCTGGGCATCATCGAAGAAACCGCTGCGAAGGTTATCAGGGGGCTGAGAGCGCAAGCTCAAGCGCGCGCTGAGCCGCAAGGAGAACCGACATGAACAGGGTGAGATGGCTGAATGCCCAATGGCCCTCGACGATTCGAGCTGTTGGGAAGAGGCTCATCGAGATGCCATTTACGGATGAAAGAATGGATGGCTTCGCTATAGAGCGAATCCGGGATGATTTCATCGAGGGACGTTACATCGAAAAGTACAATTACCAAGAGGTGGTCTCGACTCCTTTTGGTAGTGAAGAGGTGTTTGATCGGATTGGGTACCGGACGACAGAGTTCACCCTTTTTGATTCGCCGCCCCACATCGAACTAAGGAGCTACCAGCGCAGTATCAAGGAATTGATCAGTCGCCTGCTTGAAGCTTGCAGTTTCAACCTAGTAGTAACGCCTCCTACGGTTAACCTGATTGAGTGGGTCTCAGCTCTGCAGGTTGCCGTGGATCAGGACATCACTGTCGACTCGCTCCAGGTCTCGGGCGTCGAAATAGACGACGGGGTGACGGGAAAAATCTTGCTCAAAGGGGTAAAGGATGTGCGCGAAGCTACAGATATCCTGCTAGCCGGCCGCAAGCATGTGCTGGAAAAAGTCCAAGTGAAATTCGCCGGCCTTAATAAGACAGTCGCCATTCAGCTGTCCAATAACGGCACTGCGAAGCTCCCAGCAGTACTACCGAACGATCTTCTTCGTCATTTACGCGCTTCCTTTCCTCGCGGCGACAGCTGAAACAATTCCTTTAGGTGGCTCTATCGCTTGTATCGGCTGCTTGGCATATACACTGAGAGTGCGGGGGCGAGCCCGATGCACAGTCCAGGCAGCCGGCTGTCATGGTCGAGTGATTGCTTCTCACTGGTTGAAGCCACTCGTTAGCGTATTGAGACGACTTTTCGATAATGGTTCTGACAGAGTGCTGACACTGACAGGCTCCCAGTGGCAGCTTCCTGAGTGTGCTTGCTCCACCAGTCCATCATAGGGCGTCTGCGTTCGATGTAGTTCGCTCGGATGGAGGCGCTGTGTACGTCATCTTTATCGACATGAGCAAGCGCAACCTTGGTCAATTCAGGATCACAGCCGTGCTCGATGATGATGGTTCTCGCCATTGAGCGCATGCCATGACTTACCAGGCGCCCTTCGAAACTCATGCGCTTCAGCGCCATGTTGGCGGTTTGGCTGTGTGAGCAGCCAGCGGAATCACTTCGTTTGTGATCGCGGGATTGGAAAGTCCCACTACCTAAGCAATAACGGGATAACAAGCATCACCCCATAGAGTTTCCGGGTTATCCAGCATCAGCAAAATAATCACCGGCACCAACTTGCCGAGAAGGTTTGAGCAGTCGCGCAGCTGATCCCGGTTCACACTGCTGTTCCAGGTTGCGCCCCCATGCATGACCTGGTTTCGCAATGTATAAATTCGATTGAACAGAACGCCGAGCACTGCTGGGGTATTGCGGTTGGCCAACGCTTGCTGCGCTGCTCGCCGACCGCTGGCAAAGCGCTCGGTCCACTGTTGCTCGCTGATCTTGCCGTTCTGGTAATCCCAGAAACTCTGGAACACGAAGGGGTTGTCCAACAACGCGCGAATGCTGCCAGAGAACTCGGACCAGACCAGATTCTCGATCAGGTTGGCAGTGTCGAGCGCGCAGAGTTTGTCTAGGAACGCCTTGAACGTGGATTGCTCAGAAAGGCGGTACTGTTCGTCAATATCGGTGGCGTAGGCCGAGTTGAAGGCGATCCACAGGAAGATAAAACGCCCATCGATATCGTCAGCTTGCTCGGCACGATTGAGCCAACTCAGCGCCCGATGAACACGCAAGGTGAGGTTGGGGTGATGACATTCACGTTCCTGTCGATGACGGGTCTTGAGTGCTTGATGGTCCATGGGGTGCCGATCCTTGAGGTCATGGGCAGTACGTAAACAGAATAGGAACGTCTGAAAACTTTACGTATATTTTGGCTAAACCTAGGCATTGGTAGAGGAGTGTCTATCCAGGGCCTGAGAGCCTGCTCCATTTGTTTACCTGTACGGAC
The DNA here is from genome assembly GCF_009600105.1 of Pseudomonas sp. FSL R10-0056. Lineage (NCBI taxonomy): Bacteria > Pseudomonadati > Pseudomonadota > Gammaproteobacteria > Pseudomonadales > Pseudomonadaceae > Pseudomonas > Pseudomonas sp. FSL R10-0056. The sequence goes on along the minus strand of NZ_WIWL01000089.1, from coordinate 81,539 downwards.
AAACAACATGGACGGGGGCTGTGGTTTTGCTTAGGGTATGGCCATTCGATATTACCTGCAAGGTGGTCTGCATGAAGCGCGAACAGTTCCTGGCGCAACCTGAAGTTGAGTCCTTCATCGCATGGCTTGCAACGAACTTGCCGGCATTGACTTTCAAGCTGCGCTTCAAGTCGAGCAAATTTGTGCCTGGCGGTTTAACGGCTGATGTCCAGGGCATCGAGAAGATTCTTGAGCAATATCGCTGGAAGGCAAGCTGGCAAGATACCAACCAAAGCTCGGTTGATTCACAAACCTGGGCTGAAACTCAACGCTCTCTCGGGCAACTTCGCGAGTGGCTGACGAGTGCGGTCAACCTGGGGGATGAACAACAAGCGCTTCAGGCGTGTTTACAGATTCTTCGTTGGGGTGGTGTCCGGGGAGCCATTCCGTTTTTGCACCGACTGGCCGCAAAAGGCGAGTTGTCGAGCTATCTGAGAAAAATGGCCGGGCTCATGTCACTCGACGGCGACAACGATCTGAATGATCTCAACGCGATCAGTGTCGAGCGTTTCGATGCTGGCCTGACCAAGATTCATGCCTTGCTTGATGCGTCGGGGTCACCAATCTATGACAGTCGCGTCGGCGCAGCGATAGGCATGCTGTATTCGCTGTTTCGCCAGCAATGGACGGGGAGCGGCGAACCTCTGCTGGCTTTCCCGTCCGGAGGCGCTCGCGGCAGCCAGATCCGCAACCCGGAAGCGTTCTTGAACGGTTTGGCGGCGCCGCAATTTTCGGCGATCGATTATGCCGAATGGGCACGTTGGCAGGTGCGGTTGGGGTGGATTATCCGAGCCCTGCTTGAGCGTACCGGCTGGTTTGCTGAACAAGGGGCTCTGCCCGCGCGGTGCCACGCCTTCGAGGCCAGCCTGTTTATGCTCGGCTATGACCTGCGGTGTTTTGGTGTGATGCTGGCGTCTGACCCGAAGGCAGCAGGGCCAGTAATGTCTGCGCAGAAAAGTGAACGAGATGGCACTGGCTGGGTGCCTACCGGGCACCCCTTCAGTCAGGTCCTGAAGGATTATCTGGCCTTCCGCCACAGCGGTTCGCTCGACAATAAAGCGTCCTTCGTTGCATGGCTGTTGACTAACCCGCGTAACGAGAACCCGCTCACGCGTGCCACCGCGCAGGGCTATTGTTTCGCGTTTTCCATTGATGAGTTCGACCTGTTCGGCCGGCCGCTCGAAGAGCTCGAACGCATCGTCGACGGTGGCAAGGACGGATTGTGCGCGGCATTGGCCACCGAGACTTTGGAGCCGTTCACCCTGGGTGATGAACGGGCAAGTGTCTGTTTGGTAGATGTATTGATCACGGGCAATGCGTATCTGCGGGCGACGACCGAGAAAGAACGCATCGACTACCTCTTGAGCGCCGGATATGCGGGTACCGAGAACTCTTCCAAGACGCTGATGGCGTTGGGGCGCAACGTGGGCAAGCACTTCGGTCTGCTCGATGCAAAACATTTGCCGACGACCTTGTTCGAGCAGTTTTTCCGCGACTGCTCGCTCGACGCCTGACTCACACACGACATTCAATCAGCATGAAGCGTTTCTGGACGCTTCACCGGACTGGAAGCGACCATGCAAACCCGAAACGGAATTCAGTTGTACTCCGCCTCAGACATCTGCGGTTTTCTTGAGTGCCAGCACCTGACGGCGCTAGACCTTCAGAACCTTGTCATGCCTATGGAAAAAGCGGCGGCAAGCGATCAGAACCGATTGATACAGGACAAAGGATTGGCCCACGAGGCGGCCTTTTTCGAGCGGCTCAAAAGCGAATATGCCAACGTAGTCGACATTGCCGAGGGCAATCCGAGTTTCGCGCGTCGGGTGGAACTTACCATTCAGGCCATGAAGGCCGGCGCTGATATCATCTTCCAGGCGTCGCTTCAGGAAGGCGCCTTTATTGGTCATGCCGACTTCCTGCGCAAAGTGCCTCGGGCGTCGGCGCTGGGCGACCACAGCTATGAAGTGATCGACACCAAGCTGGCGAAAACGGCTAAGGCCAAGTTCCTTGTACAGGTTGCGCTTTATTCACGAATGCTGATCTCGATCCAGGGCGTACAGCCACAGTTCATGTACATCGTACTCGGTGATGCTGCTCGTACCGAGCAGGCATTTCGGGTCGCCGACTACGCCGATTATCTGGAGCATGTGCTACAGCGTTTCGAAGCGTTCGTGAATAGTGCCGAGCAACCCGTTACCTACCCGGAGCCGTGCGGGCATTGTGGGTTCTGCGCCTGGCGTGATCGCTGCGACGAACAACGACTGCAGGACGATCATCTCTCGGCGGTAGCTGGTATCAGCCGTTCGCAAATCCAGAAGTTACAGAGTGCCGGCGTGACCACATTGCACCAGCTGGCGGACAGTACTCACGACCTGCGCATTCCAAAACTGCAGACAGAGTCATTGAGCAAGTTGCGGCATCAGGCGCGTTTGCAGTTCCAGGGGCGTTCCAGTGATGTCCCGCTATTCGAGCTGCTTCCCGTGTCGGGTGAGCGACGTGGCTTTTATCGGATGCCCAAGGCGGTCGAGGGTGACCTGTTCTTCGATATGGAGGGCAATCCGCTGGAAGAGGGTGGCCTGGAATACCTCTTCGGTCTTTACATCGATGAGGGTGGGCAGCAAATATTCAAACCCTTTTGGGCGCATACCCGGGATGAAGAAAAGATCGCCTTCGAGCAGTTTATCGACTGGGTCATCGGCCATCTCAAGCGTTGCCCCGACGCGCATATTTACCACTACGCCAGTTACGAAGAAACAGCTATCAAGCGACTGATGAGCCAACACGGGACGCGCGAAGCGCAAGTGGACTGGTTGCTGCGCAACGGCAAGCTGATTGATTTGTACAAGGTCGTGCGCGAAGCTACTCGGTCTCCAGCCGCAAACCATCGCGACAAGCCGCGAGCAGGGGCCGCAGGATTTCTGGCCGAATCGGCCGGTCGGGTACTTCGAGCACTTTGGTGTGGGCGTAGGCCAGGGCCAGCCCGTCGATGTGCGGGGCCCGTTCATTGTTTTGGTAAAGCAGGTGCAGATAGGCACTGGCGCTGTCATCGATGAACAGCGGTTTGAACTGCTTACTCGGTACATAGCCCTTGCGTTGCTTGTCATATGTCAAGTTTCGGGGCGCATGTTCATTGATGTAGGTATTGATGTCCTTAGAGGCTTGCTGCCGGCTGATGCCGAAGCTCTGGATCAAGTGTCCCGTGGTCAGTCGCCCTTCCCACCAGGCGACGGTCTCGATCAAACGATAGCGAAGTGCCAGGTCCCAGCGCACTTGTTCGATGGATTGCTTGCGTTTCATACCGGCTCCATGTGTTTGAATACTTTACCTGTATAAGTCTACATTCTAGACCTGTCGTAAATCACTACATATCGTGTGTCTGTCTTCGGAATACATCGAAGACATGGAAGGATGTGAGCATGAGTATGCCGGACGTGGTTTCGACGGGTGCATTGGTGGTGATGGGCGTCATCCTGCTGGTGCTGGTACAGCAATGTTTGAAGATGAGTGAGCTTTGGGAAATGGTCGCGCATTGCCAGAAGGATTTGCGCTGGGCGCAGATCTGGGAAATGGAAAACCGCGAGCTGCGGTCGGCGTTGCGCGCTGAGCGAGAGCACGTCGCACAGTTGCAGCGAAAGCTGGAACTGCTGCAAGCGTTGATCCCGGTCGCAGAATAATCCGCAGTATCGCTCTCTAGGAGAAGGCATTCATGCCGATAAAACCCAGGCCCTTCACGTTTGTGTGTGAAGACTGCAACTGGAAGAAAACCATTGCACCGCGCAGCGATGCATTGATGCCCGGCGACTGGTTCGCCACCTGCCCGAAGTGCGGCAGCACCGCCCTGAAAATGCGCGCGGCAGGCTGGCTTGAGGCCGCTGCAGCGGAGCTTATGGCACGACGGGGGCTTTAAGGTGGCGGTAGGAATGAACAACGCGGCTGCGGTCGATCATGGCAATGTGGCATTATTTGTAGATCTTAATATACCGCAGCCGCACAACGCGCTGTCGTTGCACGATGGCGCCCCAAGGAGTTTCAGGTTTATGGATCAAGCAGTGCTGTACATCGATGCGCTTGAGGCCGAATGCAAGCGTCTCCAGCTGCAACACACAGAGGTCACGCCACTCAAGCCGCGCATTGCTGCCTGGGGGTTGGTCAAGGCCGGCAAAAGCTCGTTGCTCAACATGCTGAGCGGACATGTACACCAGGAATACTTCGCCACCGGCGCGGTGCGTACCACCCGCATCAACCAGCAGCTTGAGCTTGAGCATTATGTGCTGGTCGATACACCGGGCCTGGGCATCGAACAGAGCGACAGCCAGCAGGCCATGGAAGGGCTCGATATTGCTGATATCGTGCTGTTCGTTCACGCGCCTCCGGGGGAGCTGGACGAGGAACAAGTGAACCTGCTGCTCAAACTGCGTGACGTCCATGGCGATGCGCTCGAACAGCGGCTAGTGCTGGTGTTCAGTCTTCTGGACCTGGATCAGAACGACGCGATGGCGCAGGTGCGTGAGCGCATTGAAGGCCAGGTGCTACGTTGCCTGGGGTTCCAGCCGACGTGCTTTGAAGTCTCTAGCCGCCGTTATCAGCGCGGTGTTGAGTTGGGCCGAGAAGGGATGAAGGCCAAAAGCGGCATTCCCAGCCTGGCCTTGCATCTTGACCAGATGTCGAGCGAAAAGGCCCCGTCACTCGCGGCGGCTCGCCAGCAGCGCCTGATGCAACGCCGTGAGGAATTGAGCGCCGCGCTTGATCAAGCCATCGAGCGTGAGCAAGTAGTGATCCAGACCCTCTGCGCGCCCTACATCCACACGGCCACCGCCTTTATCGAACTGATGAGCAGCGTTCAAAGCAGTTTTTCGGCCAAGACCGCCGAGATTCGCACTGCCCGCGAAAAGTTGAATAGCCTTTAAGTCAAGGAGACTTGCAATGCCTCTACCCTGGTTAATTGGTGCCGTTGCGGTGGCCGCCGTGACAGCGATCGTCAAGGCCGTGTCTGATGACAGCCCGTCTTCAAGCTCATCCACCTCTTCAAGCTCCGGTGACGCCGAGCGCCGCAAGCAGGAACTTGCCGCCAAACGCGAGCGCGAGCAGCAAGGCTTGAAGGATCGGATCTCGAACCTGGAAAAAGATCGCCGCGAGCAATTGAAAACTCAGCTCAACAGCGCCGCGCAAACCCTGGGTCAGCCTATGAAGGCAATGGGCCCCGCAAAGACGGCGACTCAGCTGGAGCAGGCCGTCGCCAACCAGCAATATTCGGTCTCAGCGTATGGCGATGCGATGAAGATCATTCTGCACGCTGACTCGGCGTTCTCTGCGGTGAAATCCAAGCGCTTCCTTTTGCAGCTCAATGTGCTTGAAGCCCTGACTGCGCCGCTGGCTGCCCAACAGGCGGAGCAGCAGGCCCAGGCTCAACTCCAGCAATCGGCGGCGCGAATCAAGCGTTTGCAGCAATTGAAAAATACCGTGGAGCAGTTGGTATGAATGCCGTGACCCGTGACGAATTGATGGGTGCTTTCGAAAGACTCCAGGCCCAGTTCGAAGAGCAGAAAAGCGACATCCACGCCAAGGATCGCACGTTCAATTTGCTGCGCCAGGAGTTTATCTCCAGCAACCTCGAGCACACCCAGGCGCTGCTCGGCGCTGTCAGCAGCGACAACCCGTTGCACAAGCTGGCGCAAGGTCTCTCGCAGCGTCTGGCGGACCAGTTCGAGGTGTGGCAAAAACAAGTCAAAGCCCGCGTCAAGGGTGCGGAATTCCGCGAAAACGTCAACGACTCCCTGCTGGTATTCGTCTACGGCAAGGTCAAGTCCGGCAAGAGCTCACTGGGTAACTACGTCGCCTGGGGCCATAGCGAGCCTACGGCGCAGTTGAAGGCGCAGGCGAAGGTTCAACCGGTGTACTTCTCTGCCGAGCAGACGGCGGTGGAAGGCGGTGACAAGCACAAGGAGGCCGAACAGAATTTGCAGTTTCGCGTCGGCGCCACCGAAGCGACCAGCTCGATCCAGGGCTTTCGCTTGCCCGGCCTGACCTGGGTCGATTCGCCCGGCCTGCATTCGGTCAACCGGGCCAATGGTGACCTGGCGCGGGAGTACGTCGAGCACGCTGATCTGATCCTCTACACCATGAGTTCCCAAGCTCCGGGCAGGGCTTCCGATATGGGCGAAATCGGTGAGTTGCTGGCCGACGAGAAGTCATTGATGGTGTTGCTGACTGGCAGCGATACCACCGAGGAAGATGAGGACGACGACGGCAACGCGGTGTGTGAGATCGTCATGAAGCCGGCGAAGGATCGACAGGCACAAGTCGATTATGTGAACAACGAGTTGCAGAGGCTGGACGACAAAGCGCTGAAATACACGCGTGTTGTGCCGCTGTCGACACGCTTCGCGCAAACCCGCCCGGATGCTCTGGCTGCCAGTGGTGTGGGGGAATTGTTTCAGACGCTCAAGGCCATCTGCGACAGTAATGCGCTGCAGCTCAAGCTGGCCACGCCGATGAAAAACTTGAGCAACGCGATCAAGGACACTGCGGCGGATCTGGCCCTTGTGGCGGATCTGGCCAACGGCTTCGAGCAGCAGATCCGCGAGCAGGGCAAGGCCATCGAGCAGGAAGTGCGCAACCTAGGTCTGGCGGGCGCCGCGCAGATGAGCCGCTACGTCAATCAACTGTTCGACGCCGGCTACAACGAAAAGCTTGAAGGCAAGTTGCGTGACCAACTGACGCGGGTTCTGGGTGACCGGGCTGATGATGCGATGAAGCACATCGACAAGACACAACAAGCCGGGTTGCGCCGCGCCTTCGACGCAAGCCGCTTAAGCGCCTTGCCTGAATACCGTGAGGTGACTGTTGCCAAGGAATACCGGACCGGCACCGAATCGGGGACCAAGACGGCCTGGGGCGCGGGCGGGACACTGTTGGGTGGGGCGGTGGGATTTCTCGTGGGAGGCATACCCGGAGCGCTCCTCGGTGCGTCCATTGGCAGTGCTTCCAGTCTTGCCGGTCGCAGTGCCAAGGCCCGCTATGAAACGCACCAAGTGGTGGTCGGCGACAACCTGGAGGAGCAGCGCCAAGCCGCCCTCGACGCTTACGCCAACGCCGTGCCGGCCTTGCTGGCCGAACACGTCATGGGCCTGTATGAACCGGTGCGCGCCAGCATGCAGCGTTATTGCGAGGTGCTCGTTACCGAGATTACCCGCTTGAACGACAGACTCGATTCCCTCGTGGAGACTCCACAGCCATGACTCAACAACCCCCAATGTCCCACGTCCTGTCGCTCTACGATGACGTGGACGAACTGTGTGCCGTGTACAACCCCTCGGCTACACCGGCCATCCGCAAGATGGTGGCGGCCCGGAAGGCGAGTGCTGCGGCGACCATCATGGTCTACGGCGTGTACAACGCCGGCAAAAGCACGCTGATCAATGCGTTGCTTGGCGCCGAGCAGGCGCAGGTTGCCGATACGCCGGAAACCGACAAGATCCAGGGCTACCGCTGGGGCGACTTCGAGATCCTCGATACGCCGGGTATCGACGCACCACAAGCCCACGAGCAGGTGACGCGCGAGCAGTTGTATGGCGCCGACGTGGTGATCTTTGTGGTCAACCCGTTGGGCGTTGTCGAAGAAGAAGCCACGCTTTCGGCGCTGCTGGAGTTGGTCGCACGCAACAAACAGATCTTTCTGGTGCTCAACCGCAAGAACCCGTTGGAGCCGCTGGAAGCCGAGCGAATCAAGGACCAACTGCGCGAACGCATCCAGCAAATGGCCCAGGCGCGCGGGTTGCCGCCAGTGCTGCAGGCAATTCCGATCCTGGAGGTCAACGCCAGATCGGCACTCAAGGGCAAGCTAGAGCACAAGGGTAATCTGCTGCAGAACTCGGGCTTTCCGAAGTTCGAAAGTGAGCTCAACCACTTCTTTGCCTCGATAGAGCAGCGTCAGATTGTTGCCGGTGTGGCCACCGATCTGAGCGGCTTCCTGAGTGAGACGCTGACGCTGCTGGACCAACAGCGCGATCAGGCCTCCAGCGCTCGCATCGATGCGTTCTACGCGCAAATCGCACGGCGTGAGATTGACCTGCGCACACTGCTAAAAGCATCAGTACAAGCCAAGGCGGCCGGGGTGGCCAAGGGCGCGATGATGGCAATGCACCAGGACGCCGAGGGTGCTCAAGCCAAGATCGACGGGCTGATCCGGCGCGCCAACGAACAGGTGTGTGGCGAGCTGGATGACGAGCTCAAACGCCTTGCGCTGGATGCGGCGCAATTGCTCGAGGAGATGCTCGATCAGGTCCGCGTGCAGCACCCAGACATGCCGTCCACGGGCGCATTGAATATCCCCGGCGCCTCAGCTGGCGAACCTGCCGGGGCTACAGATTCGGCCGTCGATATGAGCTTGCTGGAAGCGGGTGTGCGCCAGGCGGGCGGAGCGCTGAAGACCGAGCACGTGGTGACGGTGATGAAGTTGGGCAAGGAGTGGCTGCCCACCCTGTTCAAGGGGATTGGTCCGATCACCATGGGTAAAGTGGCTGAGCAGGTTGTAGGCAAGGTGCTGCCTGCCATCGGCGTCGTCTACCAGGTCGGCAAATTGATTTACACAGCTTTTGCCGGCGACCCGGAGCAGCAACGCCTCGAAGAACAGGCTCGCCAGGAGCAGCAGGAGCGTGAGCGGCGCGACCAGGCGATCAAGAGCCTGGGCGACGATATTGCCTGGGAGTTCTCGCGGGCATTGACCGAGGTGGTGGAAGCCAATATCAAAAGCAACTTTGCGCTGGTCAACGACAAGCTCAAGGCCTTGCGCGGCAGTCTCAGCCAGACCGAGCGCAAGCTCAGCGAAGATCGCGAGCTGCTGGTGCAATGCCAGGTCACCCTGGATACCTATGTCTGAACACCGCCAGGCATTCCCCTGCAACCGCTGCATGCAGTGCTGCAAGCGTGTCCACCTGTTGCCACAAACAGCCGGGATGGACCGAGGTGACGGGGTGTGCAGGAATTTGGACGAAGCCGATGGTGGCTGCCGTATCTACGCAACTCGGCCGGATATCTGCCGCGTGGATCGGCAATACGAACTGAATTATCAACGGACGATGACTTGGGATGCGTTCGTGGAAATAAACGCAGCGGCCTGCAAGCAGCTGCAAACGATGTGATGTGTTGATCATTTGAATATTTAAGGAGGCAGTAATGTTGGACGTAGCTGATCGGCAACAGGACGCGATTGATGACGTCATTCGTGACGCCGTGCGGGGTTCCGGCAAGGTCAATATCGTCGTCGCAGGCAAGACGGGCGTGGGTAAAAGCACCCTGATCAACACGGTGTTCCGTGGGCAGTTGGCGAAGACCGGCTCCGGCACCCCGGTGACGCAGCAGATCGAAGAGATCACCAAGGAAGGTCATCCAATCACGATCATCGATAGCAAAGGTCTGGAGTTGAAGGACTACGCGACCATTCTCAAGGATCTGGAGAGCTTCCTTGAGTTACGTGCGGGGCATCACGATGAAAACAAGCACATCCATGCGGCATGGATTTGCATTCAGGAAGGCGGTGATCGGATTGAGCAGGCGGAAATCGATCTCTGCCGTGTGTTGATCGATCAATCCATTCCAGTGGTGGCGGTTGTCACCAAAAGCATGTTCGCCAAGGACGTTGACTTTCACCTCAAGGTCAAAAAGCTGTTGCCCGGCGCTTCAGCCGTAGTACGGGTGCGCGCAGAGGCGCAACAGATCGAAGACGACGAAGGCAACGTTTTCAAGTTCGGAGTCAAAGGTATCGACGAGCTGATCTATGAATCTGCGAGGCTGATCCCCGAAGCAAAAAAGCGTGCATTCGCGAATGCATTGAGCTCGCGGCATCAATCTTCCATGAAAATCAAAGTCGAGCAGGCTGAGAAGGAAGTATTGATCGCCAGCGGCCTGGCAGCGGCGGCGGGGGCTACGCCGATTCCATTTTCAGACTCTTTTGTATTGATACCGATTCAAGTCGGGATGCTGGCTAAGATTGGTGTGACGTTTGGAATGGAAGTCAGTACCAGTGCGTTGACGACCCTGGTGGCATCGGCGCTGGGTTCGAGTGCAGCAAGCTTATTGGGCCGGGCGGTCGTGACCGGTTTGCTCAAAATGATTCCAGGTGTGGGCAGTGCGGTAGGCGGCACTATCGCCGCGACAACGGCTGCGACGCTGACGAAAGGTTTGGGAGCGGCCTACATTTCGGTGTTGACGGATTTCTGCAATAACAACCCGGGCAAGGAGCTTAATATCAGTTTGATCGGTGATGAGCTGAAGAGAAAACTCTCACTCAAGTAGTGTGCGACTTCTATGTCGACCTGCCAGAGTCCTGGCAGGTCGACAAGGGTTGTCTCTAGTTGTGAGCACAAGTCGTGGAGGCATTTATCTTCATTAAGGGCGACTCATGGTTACTATGTTTTAATTGGCCCAATGACTTTGGAAACTTCAACTGGGCTCTATGATGGCGCCCAAGTCTGAGGTGTTTTTTATATCCGTAGCCTTTGGTTTTATGAGTATCTCAAGGTGTTCGCTTAGTAGGTTCCATGCGGCAGTCATTTCGGATGTATAGCTGTGGCGCTGGTAGATTCGCTTCACCTTATTGTCTTCGGTGTGATTTAGGCAGCGCTCAGCCACTTCAGGTATCACTCCCAGTGCGGTCATTAACGTTGCGCCTGTGCGACGAAGGTCATGAGGAGTCCATTTACCACCCGGAAGCAGCAGGCTTTGAGCTTTAGCACTGCGTCGGCTCATTGTTCCTTGCTCAGGCTGGCGTTGACGATCACCCAGCTGTTTGGTCACGGTCTTGGAGTTGACTGGACCACTGTTATCGGTATTTGGGTAGCACCAGGCCGAACTGCTATTGATGCTCTGAACCCGCTCGAACTGATTTACAGCGAAGTTTGACAGGAAAACAGTATGCGGCTTGCCATTCTTGCTGTGCTCAGCAGGAATTAACCAAGTGCGCTGCTTGAGGTCCACATACTCCCAACGACTATTTAGTAGCTCACCGATGCGGCAGCAGGTGGAAAGTGCAATCCAGATTGCAGCTTCTGTCGTCATTAGAAGTCCCGCCTCTGGAGCTTTCTTCGCAAGGCTACGAATTTCATCATCAGTCAATACTCGGTCGCGTTCGACGTCTTTACCGCCAATTTTCGCTTTTCGGATACTGGCGCTGGGATCGTGCTCTATGAGGTCACGGTCTACTGCGAATCTGAACATCTGGCGCATCAGGGAGAAGGCAATTTTTGCAGCACGGTTGACGCCTCTGGCAAGCATGGTGTCAGTTACTTCTGTGATGTGGCCTTTTTTCACGTCCGCTACGGCGTATTGGCCTAGAAAGGGCAATACGTCTTTTTCAAACATTCGACGCACTTCTGCGCCGCCATCTTTGCGATTGATCAAGTCGATCTTGGCCCAGTGTTCAAACAGCTCGGCAACGCTCTTGCGGGATGCCTGGCGGGCTAGCTCGGTTTCTGCAGTGGCTCTCTCCTCGTCTAACCGTGCTAGCTCGGCGTTGCGGGCAGCGATACGTGCAGTTTCTTCGGACTCAAGGTGTTCACGGATGTTTTTGATGCCTGTTTTATGAAGACTGGCCAATTCCATTGCTCTCTGTCGTGCATCCGAAAGAGTCATTGTTGCGGCATCATCCCCAGCACCATAAGTTCCGATTGGGAGAGCGTATCTCTTGCCTGCCTCGTTGGTGTATTGGAAGTAGAAAAGGCGGTCACCCGATGGCGTGATGCGGGCCAGAAGTGATCCATGGCCCCAAATCGCGACTTCACTCAACCATTTATGGGTTTGGCCAGGCTTGGCCTTCATTGCCTTGTCTGTAATGTTGGCCATGTACTTGCTCTTGGTAGTGAATTGGTAGTGAATTGAGATGGGCTTTGGGGGGATGTTAGCGGATGCTAATGGACAGTGGTAGTGGGTAAAATCAACATGTTCAGAGTGTTATGAGGAAGTGTTGGATCTTGCAGGACGTTGCTGGATAAAGATTCACCTTTATGGGGTGCTAGGGGTCGAGTGTTCGAATCACTCCGTCCCGACCATATTATTCAATGACTTAGCCCAATCTTCGCAGGTTGGGCTTTTTCATGTGCGTGACTTTTGCGTGACTTCTCCACATTTCACGCCTGCCTTCTCTTCAGAATCGTCAGCACCGTCCCACGCGAGTCAGTGGCTGACACCTTATTTGCAGCTTCTATCAGCTGCCCCAGCTCGGCGCCGGAGTAGTGACTGGTGATGCTACCGCTCTTGTGCCCGAGCAATGCCTTGCGGTCTTCCTCGGTTACGCCTGCTGCCCGAAGCCGTCGGCCAAACGTGTGTTTCAAGTCGTGAATCCTGATCGACTGATAGCCAGGGTGAGCGGGGCGAAGGTTTTTCTCCTGCCAGAGTTTCGCCGCTCTCACTCGCGCCTTCTTCCAGGCTGAGTCATTCATCCGGTGCATTGCGGAGCCGTTGTAGGGGAATACCCATTCCTTGCTGATACCGCGCTGCTTCTCAATGATCGATATGGCCACGGTGTTGAGCACCACCAGACGCTCATCACCATTCTTCACTCCCGACCGCTCATGCCGGCCGCCAAAATCGGCCGGTATCAGAAACACACTGGTGCCCAGTTCCGCTCCCGCAATCTCCCAATCCCACTTCAATGTGCAAACCTCCTGCTCGCGACAGCCCGTGTTCACCTTGAACAAGGCCATCGTCTGCAAGTGGGCGGGCAACTCGCCAAAAAGAATCGACTGCTCTTCCCAGGACATGGGGTAGGGCTTGCGGCTCGATTTCTTCTCTTCCAGTTTTGTCAGCATGGGCACGCTGTCCAGCCAAAGCAGCTTTTGTGCACCGGGTATCGGTCTTATCGACTTGATCCCAGATCCGCATATTCATGGACACGACAAAATCCTTGCCGCGATCTACGCAGCATCAAGAAGGGGTAGGGGAAATATGAGTTGCTAAACATTATCATTCGTATTTAAGATATGTTATTACGTTTCAACTCACCGCAAGGAGCCTCACCGATGAAAGTGCTGTCCTCACTCAAAGAAGCGAAAAATCGTCACCGTGACTGCCAGATCGTTAAGCGCCGTGGCCGTATTTATGTGATCTGCAAAACCAATCCGAAATTCAAGGCTCGCCAGGGCGCAGCGAAGAACAAGAACAAAGGCAAGGGCTGACCTTACGCAACGTCGGCTTTGCGTTGATCCGCCCGGTCGGCAGCAAGGTCTGTCGCCAGTTCCTCGGCGCGGGCCTGGCCGTACTCATTGGCTCGGGGACGAATCAGTGACTCGGCAAGATCATGCAGGGCTGTAGGGTGTTGCCTGGACTTGGCTGGGTCCAGAGCCGTGCAGGCCAGGTCGTAGACCTTGCCGTGTATGCAGCGTCCACCGGCAACGATTTCGCAAATCATCTGCTCGATCGGATATTCGCGGTTGTCGGTCAGCAGAGGGGCGATGTGTTCTTGTGCGCCGAGGTGTTCGGCCAGTGCTTCGTATAGTGATTGTGGTGTCACCAATGTCACCTGTTTACCGAAGGGGCGCGGCGCCGTGACGGTGTCGCCGCAGATCAGGCTGTTGATGGCATCGTAAAGCCAGTCCGGGCCTTCGACGGTATCCAGAAAGTCAGTCATGGCAGCGACTCCTGTTCGAGTTTACGGGCGAAAGCCTTTCACCTTGCCGGTACCGGTATCGACGATGTGGAAGAACTCGCCACTCTCTGGCACTACCCGGTAGCGCGGGGCGCTCTTCGGTGTGCTGGAGCCGGCAAGCCCGAGGCTAAGCGCGACGAACATATTGCGGCTCTGGTTTATTGCGAGCGCTACATCACAGTAAGCGCGTTGACTTGGGGTCATGGTCGCCTGCAGAGCTGTGGATTATTCATCTTCACTTCTTTCGCTGACATTCATGGGGATGAAATGAGTTTTTGAAGTTGGCTAGGATTGAGTATTTATGCGCTGAAATTTAATGAACCCTTTGAAGGGGAGCGCTTCTAAAGTCATTCAGTCCATCGGAGGCGTGCTGTGACTAAGATCATCACTGAGGAAATCCGGCTTCATCAGGAGTCGCCCTCAGACGTTTTTCTATTTGGCACTCCTAAAGATCGTCTAGATTTCTATCGGAGAGAAATTCACTATGAAACAAGTTTGCTCTCGAATAGAACGAACGCATATTTAACGGCCCAATCGTTCTTGGTTATTGCGTTTGCCTCTTCAATGGCGAACCTCAATCCCAGATGGGGCGAGCTTTTTACCTTGGTTGTACCAACCTTGATGGCCATCCTAGGAATATTTAGCTCATTGCATGCCTGGCCTGGGTTTAGGGCCTCGTATGTCATCATTGATCATTGGCATTTCAAACAAAGTCACTTATTGCGCAGTGACCCGGTTATGGGGGAGGCCTATGATGACTCACCCTTATTTAACGAAAAAGAATCGAGTCAGCAGGGGTATCGCAAATCGCTAATGTTCTCTATGAGGACACCATGGCTATTTGTAATTTTTTGGGCGCTGCTTGCAGGTTTTTGTATTTATGTTCAGCTCACTAATTCTAGTCCGTGAGCCTGGTAAACCTTTTCTATGATGGCTGACATTTCACCGTAGACTTTCCACAGCTTTCATTCCCTCCAACCTGCTCAGCGAGCGGCCTGCAGTGATGCTTTCCGTTCAGGCTGCGCTATGCCTGAATGCGCAGGTAAATCTCCTCCCGGTGACCCACCGCGTGTGGCCAATCAGAAGATTAACTTTATGACGCGGGAGCTATACGACAAGGCAGCAGCGCTTAAAAGCGCAGCGTTTGCAGCTGTTGTGGGTTCCGTGGCGAGCAGAGCGATTATTGATCAAGGGACGAATGCCAGCGGCAGCTTTATAAAGTTTGCAGATGGCATGTTGATCACATGGGGTATACGCATCATCAGTTATGGCGCAGGGGGTGATCTTCGCGCAGGACGCGGTTGGCGCCTTTGATTGCTGTCGAAGTTCAGTGGATCGAGCAGGAGCGTAAGTTTGTGGATGAGCAGTTGGAGGCCATCGAGGATGGCGAGCAGGTGCGGGTACGGAGCGCTTGTGGCGCGACTACCGTACTCAGATTCGAGCCTGGAAGCTGGATGCAGAGGGCTATCCCGATTCAAACATGCGGCCATTACGCCCAAGCTAGCCTGGGAGAAGTCCCGGTCGTCCAGTCGATGGCCCACATTCCCACATTTGTGCGAAGATCAGGGCGTAGATCACGTATGGAGTTGCCACATGAGCCGCCTGACCATCGACATATCCGAGCAGCAGCATCAGAGCCTGAAAGCGTTGGCCGCCTTGCAGGGCAAGACGATCAAGCAATACGCCATCGAGCGCCTGTTTCCGGGCAATGTCGACAATGATCCGGCATGGCAAGAGCTCAGAGGCGTACTGACCGCCCGCATCAATGATGGCCTGGCGGGCAAGGTTTCAGACAGGAGCATTGGTGACATCCTCGACGAAGAACTGTCTGGGGAAAATCGGGTTTGAGCGGTGCTTACGTTCTTACGCTTGAGGCTGAAGCCGACTTGCGCGGGATCATCCGCTACACGCGCCAACAGTGGAGTGACCAGCAGGTGCGTGTGTACATCGGCAGACTGGAACGCGGGATCGCGCGCCTTGCGGCCCGTCAAGGCGCGTACAGGGACATGAGCGACCTCTACCCGACGTTGTTGATGGCTCACTGCGAACACCATTACGCATTTGCCCTGCCGCGTGAAGGTGGACCTGCTTTGATCGTGGCGATATTGCATGAACGCATGGACCTGATGACGCGACTGGCAGAACGGCTGAACAAGTGATGTCTTGCTGAAATGAAACTGCAGTACCGAACCCGCCAAGTGCGGGATTTTTTTGTCTCGAGATAGGCATGCCTTCCAGCGAAGCAAGACTTCAGCCCATGTCGTTGGAAATGATGGCATAAAGCCTGCTACAGTCGGCGCCGAAATTATCCAGGTAAGGAAGTACCAAGTGAAGGGCATCCAGTTTTTGGCTGTAGTCGGCGCGGCATTGTTGATGAATGGCTGCGTGGTGCAGAGCACCTATAGCAAGACTATTTCAGTGACGAAAGATGCCAACGGCAAGATCATTCAAACGGTTGAAAGCGAAACTGTGGTTCAGCCAGCCAATGGCTATCCAATGCGCCTGGAGAAAATCAAAGGTATCCAGCCACAGTAAATACCTGCACCGATTCAAAGAAACCCGCCGAGTGCGGGTTTTTTATTATCTAAAGAAACTCATGCCCATCACAGCGCGGCAACTGCTGCTGATCCTCCCGAAACCGAACGCACCGATCTGGCCAATGCCAACTCTGCGCAAATCCTGGCAGAGCAGGGCAAGCGCCTCGCCCTGGAGCAATGGCTGGCAGCCAGTGACCAATCCCATTACCGAGCCCTGACCGATGAGAAAACCAAACAGGCACGCCTGCGTGATCGCCTTGCCACTGCCGGCGGCGTGGTTTATGGCGCCCATAGAGCCCAATTTGGCCCAGCGCATGCTCAACGAATTATCGGAATCACCAGCGACGACGATCAAGGATTGATCGCGCTGCAGGCCTGTCAGGCCTATGCCAAAGAAGTATCAGGCACAAAGTAAAAGGAGCGGCCGAAACTGGATGCATCAACATCCAACCCGGCCACCAAACCCGCAGATTAGCCCTGCAAGCCCAGTCAAGGCTCCTGCTTCGTGCACAAAGCGGAGCGAGCCTAAAACCTGTTTATCCATACAGCAAAGGTCTTGCACATCATGTCTTCACCCATCATCCCTTGGATGGGCGGCAAACGCCGCCTGGCCGACCGTCTTATCCCACTGTTCCCGCCCCATGAATGCTACGTTGAGTCTTCGCCGGTGGCGGGGCGCTTTACTTCCTGCGCCCACAACCTGTTCCGGTTGAAGTACTTAACGACATCAACGGCGACCTGGTGACCCTGTACCGCGTGGTGCAGAACCACCTGGAAGAATTCGTGCGTCAATTAGGTGGGCTCTCAGCTTACGGCAGATATTCGAGTGGCAAAAAAATGACCCGCCCGGAAACCCTGACCGACATCCAGCGCGCTGCAAGGTTCTTCTACCTGCAGCACCATGCCTTTGGTGGTAAGGTTTCAGGGCAGAGCTTCGGTACCGCAACAACAGCTCCAGCAATCAACCTGCTTCGAATTGAAGAAAACCTGTCTGCAGCCTGGCAGCGCCTGGCCGGCACCTACGTCGAAAACCTGCCCTGGCTTGAGTGCGCAGAGCGCTACGACCGGCCGCACACCTTCCATTACATGGACCCACCTTACTGGCAGACCGCTGGCTACGGCGTCGACTTCCCGTTTGAAAACTACGAGCGCATGGCTGATTTTATGCGTCGCTGCAAAGGTAAGGTGATGGTCAGCATCAACGACCATCCGGACAT
The DNA here is from genome assembly GCF_009600105.1 of Pseudomonas sp. FSL R10-0056. Taxonomy (NCBI): domain Bacteria; kingdom Pseudomonadati; phylum Pseudomonadota; class Gammaproteobacteria; order Pseudomonadales; family Pseudomonadaceae; genus Pseudomonas; species Pseudomonas sp. FSL R10-0056. The sequence continues at coordinate 64,104 of NZ_WIWL01000089.1, read as the reverse complement.
TCGGCGAGTGTTTGAGGGGTTTCATTTTGAGACAACCGAGATCAGGTACACGACCACGAATCAGCGGCAGGGGAAGGCTGAGGTGACGGGAGAGTTGATTGTGATGAATTGGGAGCAGGAGGCTTTGGGGGGGCTATTTTAGTAAAGCTTTAGGGTGGTTGGCTGTAACCGCCCTAAAGCTACTATTTCCCTAAATCTGCAATCGCCTAGGATTGAACCAACTCTAAAGTCGTGCTTGTCCGAAAAACCAACGCTCACTCAAAATTGATCGATGCCCTGATCAGAGAGGCTCTCGCCAATATCTTGCCGACTTCTATAGATTTTATTGATCGGCTAGTAGAAAATTTAATTTTTACATGACCGTGATCAAATATATTTTCCGGTCTGATTGTCCCGAGTCCTGATGCACTTAATCATATTGGGCGAAATTGTTCCATCATAGAGGAACCAGCCAGGGTCGGAGATGGCACCTGAATATTGAACATCTCGTACTTCCTTATCATATTTCTTGGTTGCTATATGATCATGACCTAATGGATACCGAGTGCTGACCAGAATAGCTGCTTTGAAAAGGTTTTTATGTATTTTCGAGTAGTTCATCTGCGTCAGTATTAGATTAATAAAGCTGTTGTAGTCCAATAAATTTGGATCTGTATCGCTAATGTCCAGCTCTACAACTACCTCTGTCTGGTCGAATAGTTGCAACTGTCTATTGGGCGATTGACCTGTGATCAGTTGAGGATAAACGCTGGCCATGAATTGGAACTCTGGAGACGTCTGCTCGTAAAGCAATTGTCCGGTTATCAATCCATGTCCGCTCGGGTCAAGCCTTGATGTTAGGGAGACAAGCTTCGGTTTGCCGTTCTCTTGACATGGAACCTTACCAGGGAGAATTCCGTTTTTGAGAATGTCGTTGATAGCACCAGCACGGGTGAAATGATAAAGCAGCATGTTCGATTATTGTCCTTGTGGAGATGCTACAGACAATATCACACACGCAAAAAAACAGGCATCTGCAATGCTAAATTAGGATTGTAGTGCTTCGCTTATGGAACGACGTTATGGTAGCAAGGGCGCCCGGACAGTCGGAATACGATCTTGGAAAATCGGAAAGCCCCAGCGAGAATTCAGCCATAACGTCTATTGCTCGACACATATGATACGCTCGGGTTTACCGACATAGGAGGTGCAAGATGAACTACAAGGGTAAGGCTGATTTAACGCTCCATTGCTTATATAGCAATCCCAGAAGAATGGTCATCCTGCCAGATAGAGACGTAGAGATCGAGAGCTGTGATAGCGGCACCAAAATCTCTGTTGAACTTGGTGAGTCAGGGCTTACGGTAGATGAAATTGACGTCTCTGTATCCGGAAATATTCACCGGTTCTTAGTCGACACAACCATCAATGCCAATCGTCAGTACACGCTCCACTGTTCCCCTCTTGCTGTTTGATAAGCTCTAGCAGTCTGTAGGACAGGAGGAGTCTCGTAGAACCTCACTGAATCGCCCCGGGTTCTTTAGACACTCTCCAAGCTCGCTGCGTAACGCTTTTCAAACTTTACCGGGGACAGCTGATTGTTGAAACCATGACGACGTTTTGCGTTGTAAAACATCTCGATGTAATCGAATACATCACCACGAGCATCTTCCCGTGTGATGTAGATTTTTCGCTTGATCCGTTCTCGCTTCAAAAGCTGGAAAAAACTTTCTGCGACAGCATTATCGTGGCAGTTACCTCGACGACTCATGCTGGCAACCAAATTGTTCGCCTTCAAGAAACTACGCCAATCGGAGCTGCTGTACTGGCTGCCTTGGTCGCTGTGAACCATCACCTCTTGTTTTGGTTTACGCCTCCAAACGGCCATCAATAATGCATCATTGGCCAAATCGCTTGTCATTTGCGGTTTCATTGACCAGCCAACTACTTGGCGAGAAAACAAGTCCAGTACCACTGCCAAATACAGCCAGCCTTCGTACGTGCGGATGTAGGTGATGTCAGTGACCCAAACCGTGTTGGGTTCCACCACATCAAACTGACGCTTCAATAAGTTGGGTGAGGCCACCGCAGGTTTACCTCCGTACTTCCCTGGACGTCGGCGGTACCCTGTCTGAGAGCGCAGACCTTCAATACGCATCAATCTGGCAACCCGATGGCGACCGCAAGCCTCACCGATTTCACGCAGGTCATCATGGATTTTGCGATAGCCATAAACGCCGCCGCTCTCCAGCCATGAATGTTTTATCAGCCCCAACAGGCGCTGGTCGTCTTTGGCGCGCGCAGATTGCGGTTCCGATAACCAAGCGTAGTAGCCACTGGGGTGGATTTTGAGCGTCAGGCAAAGCCGTCGAACGGAGTAGTCGGCAGCCTGCTGCTTGATAAAGGCGTACTTCAACCGCACTCCTTGGCAAAGTACGCGGCGGCCTTTTTTAATATGTCTCGCTCTTCAGTGACCCGCTTGAGCTCCGCCCTAAGACGTCGAAGTTCAGCCTGCTGATCATCGCCTTGCTGTCGTTCTTCCTGTGGCTTGCTGTAGCGCTTTACCCACGCATAAAGGCTGTGAGTCGATACACCGAGACGTGCTGCCACATCAGCGACAGGCAGCTTCTTTTCGATCACTTGATTGACTGCTTGGATTTTGAATTCTTCGGGATTACGTGGGTTGCTCATGGCACCTCCTGATTGGCCTCATTTTAAGGCAAAGAGGTGTCTAGGAAACCCGGGGCGATTCAGTATCGTAGAAATTACAACAGCTCATGGTCCTGGTCAGGCGCTGAGAGTGAGTTAGCAGTTTCACTTTCACACAACCAGCATGCAACCTTGGCCAGTAAAGGACTGGAATACTGGAAACGCCCTATTCGGTACCGTGAAAACGGTAGGGATTGGTTAGGGTCGCTTTTCGCAGAAGGTGGGCTACCTTGGCCCCTGGTTCAAAAGGAATCGCATGGCTTTGGCAAAGCTGTCAATCGAGGTATTAATCTCTTCAGTGCAGGGAGCAGCCACCGAACAACTGCTGACCTAATAGCGGCGCACGAAGATGAATTGCCAATTTCCTTTCGAAATCTAGAAACCAGACAGCTGCTTGCCGGCATTGTTGAACAGTTGATGTATCTGGCTGGGCAATATCCGCTTAAGGATCAGAAAGACCCTGCTGCTTACTTGGATAAAGTCGCTCCTGAGTGGACAGAAGCCTTTCCAATCCCTCTCGATGAAACTAATGCTAGAGGCCTGATTAATGATTGGCTACATGATGCTGGCAAGCAGCGGCTTGATAGGAATGAGGCCCTCATTCAATCCAGAGCATTCACCTGTGAGCATTTTCTATTAGGCGCACTGCCGGACTGGAGGATTAGGACAGAGCTGGCCTTGCCAAAGGAACACTCATTTGATATTGATGCCCAGCAGTTGGGTAGCACTCGGCTCGATCAAGCCTATTACGAAGGTGAGCACATATTAACTCGGGGGCCTGCAGTGTATGCCCAGCTGAACGAGTCGCGTCTGACGATCCGCTTCTCCAAGCCCTCAATATCAATAGAACGTCGCCGGTTAGGCGAACCTGTCACGCTGCGCTTACTCGACAATGGACGAGTTGTTCAATGTTACCAATTCGACGGCAGCGAGTTGGACTACGAAGAAACGCCGTTAGTTTTTGAACAGCGGGCTGATTGCTGGCAACTGGTCGGAACATCATCTTGCGGTGCCGCTGGTGAGTCCGCACGTATGCGCATTCCGACCAAATTTAGTTTTACGTCAGACGGCCTCGCACCATCCCTGCTGACTACCGACAAAGAGAACGGCCAGTGGCTGGATCTACGGGCCGATGTATCGCTCCAAAACGGCCCTGACCTCTATCGAATCGAATTAAATCAGAATCAAAACGAACACCGAAAACCCGCTCTGGCTGGTGTTCAGGGGCTCTATTACAGTAACCCAGGTGTTGTATATTTGGGTTGGCCACGACTGGAGTTGCCCGAAGGCTATGAGTTTGGGTTGGGCGATATTCTAGAATTTGCCAATGGGCAACCCCTGGACACTCTTCGCCGTACCGGGCCCTTCGGTGTCGTTCGTTACACCTTGAAAAATCGCACGGGAAAAACGCTTTTAACACGACGCTTTGCCGTCCTACCCAAAGAATTCAGTACCTCGTTGCTTCCTGCGACCACTGAAAAACCTGCTCGATTGCAGGTTAAAGGTGCGCTCCAGCTTGACTTGAAAATCGACAGCTCGCTGCTAATGGCCAAGCGATTGGAGTCTGATCACTCCGCAACCACTTTCAGCCTTATTCATCGATCTGATACACCTCCTGCTGGTTTTACGCTGGAGATCGACCAGAAAAACAGCAATCAGCCACTACGACTTCGCCTCCCATACCCGTATCAAGGAGCCCGGCTTATTGGACCAGACGACCGGCCCTCACGAGTACACGAACTTACGTTACCTGAGCTGATAGGTCATCGCATCGCATTGACCTCAGGGCAAACTCAAGGGCAATGTTTCTACATGCAACTAGAACTGGTGTGCGAGGCGCTGCCACATCCAAAACGGCACTATGAGATCAAAGTAAGCTCATCGCCCACGCTGCTAAATTTATTTAGCTACCAAAATGACATGCTGCAAATGCTAGGAGCAGTCGACGAACAAGATGCGTTTATCAGACTTACTCTAGAAACCGAAAAGCGTGCGCTCAGCCTGAATATCAGACGGTACAACGGCCGCTTACAATGGGAAAGTCGAGACACATTCACGATCTGCGAAATAAATAACGCGACAATTTTGAATGACACCGAAGTTGAAGCAATGCTGCTTTCTGATCCTAAACAAGCGCCAGTCAAAATTGAGGAACTCAAGAGTCAGGATGTTGGCACCGGGCGATTTATTTTACCCCACGCCATGCAACGTGATGGTCCATGGCTAATCTATCCAGCCAAAGATAGTAAAACTCAATTTCGCCCTGCACTGTTCGCGTCGGCTTCGTCGATTACTGAAATTCAAACTGAAGTTTTTTCCCTGCACAAAGCGACACAGGTTTTCCACCCAAAAACCAACCCAAACGCCATCAGCCAACAAATCACCGTCATGGCCAAAGAGTTCGGGCACAGTGGTTGGCAATATTTAGCGGATTTGAAGCAACATTACGCGCACCTGCCGTTGTCGTCATTTGAAAGCTGGAAGGCACTGTCAAAGCAACCAGACGCGCTGGCATTCGCGGTGCTCCGACTAGAAATGGACGAAGCGTTCTGCGCTCGAATTCGCGATGAGTTGGCGGTGATCTGGGAAGCAATTCCTCTCCCCATTTGGTTCGAAGCGCATGCACGATTTTTACAAGGGCTGATAGCATGTGGCTTGCCGGAGATTCTTATCAAGAACCTTGAAACGAATCGCGCGGTCGTGTTGCGACTTGTGGTTTCCGGCTTTGATTATTTAGGCGACTACCTAAGTACTGGCAATAAAAGCAGTCTGACCAAAATCCCTCCCCAATTGGTGGTACCAGGCTGGAATCAAGCCTTACGCCAACAACACGCTACCGACAGACAGTGGCCTACCGATCTTACTGCGGAGTTGACTAGCTGGCTCCTTCAGAATCCGGTACCTGAATTCTTGCGAGAGATTACCCCTGTTGGTTTCACTAAAGCGGTTTCTTACTTACCAATTTTTTTGGCGTATGTGACGGCAGGCAAAGCCACCCTAAATGATCTTCCTGTGCCGATGGCGTACCTAAAATTCGCCATTCGATTGGTTTCTGATTTTGACCGTCAGGGATGGTTTGTAGTGGTCTAATGAAACCGGACACCCATTTAGGCGAGAATGCTCGCCATATCGAGGTTGATATTGGCGTCAGGCTCTCGGGCGACGCAGCCAGCGAAATCGGCTGCAATGGTCTCGCTTCGGGTTGCTCACAGATCACTACATACCGAGCCCAAAGAACGCACACCCGTATCCTGAGGATCGCTTCGCGTCACGCACCCAAGGCAGGAGCCGTATGCGGTAGTTCCGCACGTACGGATCTGTGCGGGGGGTGGCAGGTAACTGCCATCCCTACCGCGACCTTTGATCTTTAAATTTAAACGAGTAAAACATCCGCCCCTGCCCACTCGATAACAGTCCCTTCATGCTGTGTGATCCCCTGTCGTCCAATCCAGAAATCTTGCCGCAGACTAGGCAGGGGAGTTACTTTTTCTACAGAATCGGACAAAAGCTGCTAGTCAAAAGCGTTTAAGAAATCAAGGGCCATTCACACCTAGCCGAAATTTATTACCATTGCACTCTCTTTGCTAAATATGATCTGCAATTCATAAGCTTGGCCACGCCGATCAAGATTTGCAGCGAGTTGTAAATGCCGCGCTGTTGACTGGTCACTATATCGATGATGCACGAGAGCATCACGATCTTGGTCAGTAGGTATGAAAAAACTGCTGATCGGTTGCATGAAAATCGTCCTGAGCGTCAACCGTTGCGGTAATTTCAGTCAGGCTTTAGTCGATTCTACTCGCGCCAAGTTCAAAAAACCCCAGAGCCTGCAGACGATCAAGCAGTAGCAACGCAATTTACTGATATTGCCAGACGGTTGTCTGCAGAATGCTGCATGACCTTAATAGGGAGCTGCCTCAGTCCTGCGATTGGCGATTACTTGTTTGCTGAGTATATGGCATAATCCCCCATAGTTAACGCCAAACATTAACAGCAGGATGCTAGATATGTATAATACCGCACCAATCAGTGATTATGTAACATCTGGAACTGAGGATGATCTAAAGCTTGCACTAGAAAGCCTAGAAGATAAGATTCTTTTAATAATGGACTGGGTGGATGCTGCTTGCCCCAGAAACGATGAAAATATAGCGTTGCTAAATTTGTTGGCCGCTAATTCACAGTGTGTAAACATTTTTCAAACAGCAATTGGTAACCATATTTCAATTCTGGCACTTGCAACCCGAAATCTTTACGAGCTCAACTTGATAGCCCGCTCGATAATCGGTAGCAAAAATAATCTCGACGAATGGAATTCAGAGGCCATTACTGACAATATTCAAGTTCTGGAGGGGATACTCAGTATTAATACTGCATCTGACTTGGCTGATCAGAGATTAATATTAATCGAAGAGATTAACCGGCTTAAAAAAGTCAGAAAAAAATATAGCTTGCCAGAAATTAATACCCCAGCCTCAGCAGGGCAAATAGCAAAAAAACTAGACTCTAGCGATGAGCACAAAAGCGTTTACAAACTGTTCTCAAAGCTTGTGCATCCAAGTTCATATCTGGTGAATAACTATAAGAACTCGGCGTCCCCTGAGACCACGATGATACTTCAGGTTCAAGGGCAAATTTACATTCATGATACCATTTCAAAGATCACTAACTACCTAAAAGTACCTGATGTAATTAATAATCAGAAGCAGTAGTTAGGGGTTTTTAAAGAGGTTTTCATGGCTTTTTTATGTGCGAGTGCCAATTGGTGACTTCTGGCCGATTGCTACCACTCGTGATATGCAATCATAATTGCAATAAAGTGATTCTGGATCCACTCACACGCCATTAGGAAATTCAAGGTATTAGTCGTAGTAAGCTGGCGCTTGATGCAGGGGGCAGGCGCCAAACGGCGCCTAGCTTTCATGTTGTGGTATTTTCAGATTCCAATAAGCCCTTGAAGTTAAAAGGTACGAAGATACTTATGTTTGGCATTTTTTAAGAAGGTGGCTTTTGGGGTTGAGTTCAATTGTTTGCGCTCAGAGCTCTAATGGTTTACATGGCTCTTCGAGCAACAAAGAATTTCTATTTTTTCCAGATGTGTTTTTTATTGTGGTTATTGTGTTTTTCATGTCGCCGTCAGTTATAGTTATTCTGTTTCCTTTGGCGTGATAGCGACTTCCTTGCTTGATCTTATAGCCCTTTATGCAAAAATGATCTTCATATTGTTCTATTGGAATTTTTAGTTCTAATGTGGCCGTCCGGGAATTCCGTCTTGCGCAATTAAATCGCTTGCCATCTATGCGACAGCAGTTCCTGAATCTCACTTGCCCGCGGCACCATAGACATCTCCAGCCGATAGCCTCAATGGTTTATCTAGCGAAGTTCGGAAGGTGTGATAGCCGTTTATTTACCCAGACCCAGAGTGCCTTAGTGGCGGCATTCAGGAGTTTTGACCTGGAGTGCAGAGGTGGGCGCGGTAACGACACAAACTGTCGTGAGCCATTGTGATAATGCCTTCTATCGAATGACTCACGTAAAGGCTGCCTAGATGCCCCCAACATTAAATGTCTGCTTTGTTCCGAGTACCGCACGAGCAGAAGTTGAGCGCCTGCTGTGGCTTGGCTCTGATTTGGTTTGCGGATTGCGCTGGGTCTGTGCATCGCCCATCACCTCCAGGGTCGCATTCAGTGGGGCAGGCTATGGGTATTGAGTATTGGGTGGCAATTGCGGTCTTGGGGCTGATGTTGGCAATCCTTTGCGCACTGTATTCACAAGGCCATAAAACGTGGCATTTGCTCACGCACTGGCAGGTGACCACGCAAGAGCGCGAGCGGCGGGTGGGTTGGCACGCGCAGGAAAATCGAGAGTTAAGAGCGGCGCTCCAGGCGCAAAATGCACACGTCGATCAGCTCCAGCGAAAGCTCGAAATCCTGCAAGCCCTAGTGCCATCAACCTCTCAGCCTTAGACAATGACCCATAGCCACGTGCACCTACAGGCGTGGCAGAGGAGCAAGAACATGCCTATCCGACCACAGCCTTTCACTTTTGTATGTCAGGCGTGTCACTGGAAGAAAACCGTTGCACCGCTCAGTGATGCACTGGGGCCCCTCGACTGGTGTGAGCGGTGTGAGCGCTGTGGCAGTGACGTGTTGACCCGGCAGATAGCCGGCGTCGTTGACCGTACGTTGGCGCAATGGTTTACCCGATTACGCCGTTAGGGGGGCTTGGCCAATGCGTCCCGCAGAACCCCTGTCACGACTCAACCTGCGTGGCGCCAAGCACTGGCGGTGGCTAAGGAGGCGGACGTATTAATTTGCGTCGGTACATCGGGCTGGTTCACCCTGCGGCGCAAATCCCCTATATCGCCAGGCAGTGTGGGGCACGAGTGATGCATATCAACGTGGTGCGGGAGCCAGTGGATGAGTAGGGTGTGTTGGTGTTGCTTGGTAAAGCGGCAGAGCGTCTGCCGCAGTTGCTGAGGTTGGGCAATCAGGCGGGGAGCATCAGCCAATGACTCATGTCCTCCTAGCGTGCTTTGACATGAGCGTTGTCAATCAGGCTTCAGAGCCTTTTCCGTGAGCCCAGTTGGCCCTACTAGTCAGATGACTTCGAACTGCTTTCAGAGCCATAGGCTGCTGCCGCCAGTCGCAAGGTGTCGCCCACCTGCTGTCGCAATGCCGCTGGTTCATGCACCACCAACGAAGCGCCCAAGGAGAGAATCCACCAGTGCAGTTGCCAGGTATTGCTGACGGTCGCCTGTATCTGAAAACCGTCTGGCAGTGCTTGTAGCACCATGTCCGCGCTCAAGGGCGTCTCTCGAATCAAACGCGCCTGGTGTTCACTGACCCACGCTTTGAAAAGGATTTTTTCCGGGTTACCGAATTGCAAGGCGTCGCTGGCCAGGTAGGTATGTAACTCGAATGACGCCACCCCTTGGCACTGAGTGTCGAGTACCGTTACTTCACGAAAGCGATGCACGGCGAATTGACGAACATCGGTATACGGCGCTGCCGTCGCTATGAGGTAGGTGATTAAGCCGCGCTGAACAATGGCCAGTGGGTTGAGGGTAAGTTCGCTGATTTTATTGGTGTGTGCCGAGTAATAGTGGCAGTGTACTTGTTGCTCGCTAATCACGGCGTGCTGCAAGGCTTCCAAGGTCTCAGCCAGGATTTGCGGTGCGTGCAGATTGAAGTCCGGGCGAACACTGGCCACTTTATCCGGCCAGCGGGCAGTGGGGTTGCCGTCTTCAAGGCCTTTGAGTTTTTGCCGGGCGTGCTCGAATCGTGGCTCCAGTACGCTCAACATGCTGCCGGGCAAGAGGGGGCGGACCGCATCCTCGACGAGGGTCAGACTGACCGCCTCTGCCAGTGTAATGCCCTGCAATTCCACGCTTACGCCTGGTTTCCAGTACCAGCCAAAAGGCGTCCCGCCATTGTTGCACTGCAAGGGAAACACCACGGACAGATCACGCAAGTCGCGCTCGACACTGCGACGGCTGATCGAGTAACCCGCACTCACCAAGCGACTGAGCAGTTCACTCACCGTGATGCCAGGTGCGCGTTTGGGCAGGTGCTGTAGCAGTTCCCACTGACGGCTCAGGGCGCTATGGGTCTTGGCTGAAGGCAAGAGAATCATCCTTGTAGGGTGCAGGCTGGCCTATAGCCAGTAAGAAAGTCGGTTGCCCACCTATCGGCGTCAATCCGGCAACCTTTAATGGGCTTAATGTACGAAGCCGATGGGCCGTTGTTGCCCAGTGGGTTTCAAGCGACACTCGGCCAGCAGTGCACGGGCCAATTCGTCGGCATTGCTGAAGGGGTTGAAACGTCCTCGGCGCGCTACCGCGGCAAAGTCGCCAGGTGTCAGATATGCCTCGGTGCGCAAGCGGCGGGCGGCGTCATGTTGTGGATCCTTAAGTGCCAAAGCCTTGAGGTGTTCAGCAAATAATGCCTGGGCTTGCTCCGTCGTCAGGTAACCGAAATGCACCTTCAGGTCGAAGCGGCGCAAGGAGGCCTCGTCCAGGTCGGTGATCAGGTTGGTGGAGGCAATAAACAGGCCTGGATAATTCTCCATTTGAGTGAGCATTTCATTGACGGTCGTAACCTCCCAGCCCTGTCGCGCCTTGCGTCGGTCCTGCAAAAAGCTGTCGACTTCATCGAGCAACAGAATCGCGTCCTCTTGCCGGGCGCGTTCAAAGGCGTGTGCCATATTTTGCTCTGTCACCCCGACATACGGGGAAACCAGATCGGAAACCCGTTTGACCATCAAAGGTTTGCCCAGCTCCCGAGCCAGCCAATGGCTGAATGCGGTTTTGCCTGTACCGGGCGGGCCGTAAAAACACAGCCGCGCCTGTGGATGGGCGCGCAGCCCTTCTACCAAACCATGCAGGGGCAGGTCGGTATTGATCCAGTCTGGCGAATAGAAGCTCGGTAAACCATTGCTGTGCTGTTGTAGCGAAGCGAAGCCTTGCGCTTTGAGCGTGCCATTGACGATCGATCGAATCGTGTTGTCCAGTGCTTTGCTGGCGCGTTGTGACACGCTGCGTCCTACGCGCACGGCTCTCTCTAGAACCGCCGGCGTCATCTGCTCATGGGCGCAGAGCTGTTCAATCAAGACCTCGCTCAACTTGCCGGCGCTGCACGTGTGCAGCATTTGTTTGCGCTGCGCCAAGGGTGGATTGGGCACTTCAATCACCAGGTCGAAACGGCGTATATGTGCCGGATCAATAGTCTCTATGCTGTTGCTTAGCCAGAAACACGGTTGGCTATTTTCTTCCAGCATGCGATTGATCCAGCCTTTCTGGGAATGGCTATTGGGCGCGGAAGGGGCGGCCTGGAAGATGTCCTCGATTTCATCAAGCACGAGCAGAGCAGGTTGCGAACGCAGTACGCTGTTGGCCGCGCGCAAGGAGCACAGACGTTGCTTGGCGCTGACGGGATCGCCCTGGCTGTCGGTACAGGCCACTTCATACAGCGCGCAGCCCAGTGTTTCAGCAATCAGCCGGCTAAGCTGAGTTTTACCTGTGCCGGGTGGGCCGTAGAGCAAAATATTCACGCCCTGTCGCGCTTGGGCCAAGGATTTGCTCAGGTAGCGCTCGGCGATCGTGAGCGCTTGGCTGATATGACGGTAATGCTCCCTGTTCAAACTACCTGGAGGGCTTAAACGAAACGCATAAGCGAAGAGCTCCAGCGGTGTACCTTTGCTAAAACGCAGTAGGCCAGGCAGGTCCGGATTACTCACCGACAAGGTTGAACTCAGTGCCATGACGGCGCGGTGATTGGTGCTCAGATCCAGCAGGCCCGTGCGCATCAGTGGACTATTGTGTGCCAGGCATGCCTCGACTTCTGCCAGCGGTAATCCCAATAGAACAGACAGCACTTTCATTGCCCGGTTGAGCCCCAACATGCCCAGTTGGTCTGTGGCATCACTGAGTGTTGGGTCGCTGTGCATCAGCACGCAGAAACCGAGTACTTGCAGTCCTGACTCACCCAAGCCTAACAGTGCCCCAAGCGCCTCCAGGTTGCTCTGTAGGTTGTTCGGATAGAGGGCTGTCATGTGCTCGGCATTGAAGGCGCGAGCGCGGGTGCGCAGTGTCGTCAGCGCCAGGGCAGGGCTGTACTGGTCATCGTCTAACCATTCGGCCAGGCCCAACTCGTGAGCCAAATCATCCTCGCTCAGACCGTGGCGGTTGATAAAGCTACGATGTCCCCCCAGATCCAGCAGCAGTTGATAACACCACTTCAGCGAGAGCGTACAAGTATCAGCAGCACGGCGGCTGCCGTGTGCAAAGGGGGATAGGCGTCTGCCCATGCTGAGTCTCCTGATGCAGTGGAGTCAGCAGGATGAGGCCAGCGGGAGTCAAAATGTGTCGTACTAATCCTGCTTGGCAAGGGATCAGACTCGACATGCTCGATCGTGCCTGATCCCAGTTCAGCGTTCTGTAAGCCTAGCGTTGACGGTTAAGTCAGGAAAACCACTGTTTCAAGGTGTCTTTAGCTTTGTCTACGTGTTCGGTCTTGATATGGCTCGCAGTCGCGGCCAATGCCGCGCACAGCACACCAACATCGTCGGTGTAGCCCAAAAATGGCGTGATATCCGGAATGACGTCAATCGGCGAGATAAAGTACCCGAGGGCGCCATAAATCGTTGTTTTGGCCCAGGTGGGAGTGTCGGCGTCAGTGGCTGCGTAATACATTTTCAGTGCGGGTTCCAGTGCGGTCTCGCCGGCAGATTTGGCGTACGTTTTCACTTTGTCCCAGAACGAATCGTCTGAGTAGTCTTTTTCAAAGGCATTGTTTGACATGTTGTCTCGCTTCAAATGTTGGGGCGTACATTGAACTGTGGCAGTTGTCCGCGAGCAGTCAGCCTTATGCGTCGGTGCTCGTGGATGTCCATTAAATTTGAGTCTTTTGGGGGGCTGCAGTCATGCGTACCGCCTCGCGGAAGTCTTCCAGCAGTCGCCTGGATTCCTTGAGCCAGCCTTCCTGGGGTGCGGTGTCCAGATGGCGGTCAAGCTTGGCAATAGGCTCGAACATCCGGCCATAGACGTCTGCTCCGCCAACCTCCAGGCAGTCAAGGCGCAATCCGTTGATGGCGGTTTTTTGCGCACGAATACCGTTGATATCTGTCTGGATGGCGTCTTCATACATAGTGAAAATTTCCTGCAGTCGGCCTTCCAGGTGCTGGCTTGAGTCTCCTTGCTGGTTGATCCGTGAGAAATACTCCAGCAGTGGTGTGTCCCGGTAAGCGATCTCGTGACGTTGAGTCGAGCTGTATGCACTGACCCCTACCACATTAATGCCTTCGCTCTGCAGCACATCCTGGACTTCGTCCATGATCTCTTCGATCTCATCCTCCGGCTTGAGGTCTGCCTTGGTCAGCACGACATACACCGAGCGCTGTTCCACACCGATCTCATGGATAAAGTCCAGGTCGGACACTGGCACAGTGCCGTTGGCATCGAGGCCAATCAGCCAGATAATGGCCTCGCACTGTTGGGCGAACTGGATGGCCGTGCGTTTGTCGCCTTGGCTGTGTTCGGCCGCAGTGGCAGGCGGGTTGTAGCCTGGCGTGTCGATGAAGCAGATGTTGCTGAAAAGCTCAGGTGCCATTTGCACGCCGACGCACATGAACGGCATTAAACTCTTCAAGTCGAAGCTGAATGAGTTGATGAACGCATGGGAGATGTTTTTGTAAAAGGCCACATCCAGCTCCATGTGGCCACCGTTCGCAGAGTAGCCGCGGATCATTCGCTGATCAGTCGCCAGCACATAGCTGGGGATCGCTGTGACGGGCTGCATACCTACTGGCAGGCGCACCTCGGGGTCGCGAATGAAACTGTTGATAAACTCGGATTTCCCACTGCTGAAACCGCCGACAATCCCGACAATGGTGCGCTCGTGAATATCGGGGAATCCGACCAGCAAAGCCAGTTCCTGTTCGATCGATTGCAACATTCTCAGGGCTTTGGCTTCCGCGCCCAGACACGACTCGCCGTCGGCAAATGTCATGTAGTCGTTGTCCAGTAACTCCCTGAAACGGGCAAGCCCGGCACTTTCCCGCGGCTTGGCGGCCAGCAGCCGTGAAATCAGCTGAAAGCGAGTCCAGGTGGATTGGAACTGGTCTGCCAGTTGCGCGTGTTGTTGTTGCTCCTGGCCATGCGCCTGTTGCAGCGCAATAAGTGATTCTCCCGTGGTGCGCAGCTCAAGATGCGCCTGCTCAAGTGTCTGTTCGAGCGTTTGACGGGCCAACTGGAGACGGTTGTGATCCTGTTCCAGCTGCTGGTGTTGGTTCGACAGTACTTCGAAACGTTCACCGGCCTGGCTCTCCGCGCGCTGATGCTGGTCAAGGGCTTGCGCCAACGACGCTTGCACGTTCAGTACGGCCTGACGGGTGTTATTCAAGTCTGCCACAGTAGCGGCCTGGCGCTCACTCAAGGTCTGATGCTCTTCGTTCAAAGCGTCAAGGCGGGCTTGTTGCGCCTGGCAGTCGAGGAGTAATTGGTCATTGCGGGCGTGCTCAGCCAGCAATGTGTCGTTCGTCACCTGGAGGTTCTGACGAGTTTGGTCCAGGTCCTCTTTGATGCTTTTGCGGGCCTGTTCCAGTTGGCTGTGTTGTGTTGACAGGGTTTCGAAGCGCTCGGCGGCCTGTTGCTGCTGGTGTTGATGCTGATCCAGGGCCAGTGCCAGCGACGCTTGGACCTCTTCCAGGGTTCTTTGGGTATGGTTCAGTTCGACGGCGGTGGTGGCTTGATGCTCGGTCAGTCGCTCATGCTCCCTGTTAAGGGTGTCAAGACTGGCTTGTAGCGCCTGGCGCTCGAGCGTCAGCTGGGCATTACGGGTGTGCTCGGCCTCGAGCGCCTGACGAGTTTGCTGCTGGGCTTGCTCGAGCGCCAGGCGAGCGGCTTCGATGCCGTTACGCTCCTCGACCAGTTGGGTATAGCTGACTGACAAATTGTCAAAACGCAATCGGGCATGTTCCTGAGCCTGCTGATGCTGGGCCTGTGCCTGGGTCAGGGTATTCTGCAGGCCCTGCAGTGTCTGGCAAGTATCGCTCAGTTCAGCGACCGTACTGGCCTGGAGCTCGGTCAGTTGCGCATGCTCCACGTTCAAGGCCTGCAAACGTGCCAGGGTCGCTTGATGGTCGAGGGCGAGGGCTTCGTGACTGCGATTTGCTACCTGCAGTGCCTCGATCATACTGTCGCGCAGAGTCTTGCGCCGCCAGACGAACAGTTGGCCGATCTTGTCCAGTTGTGCCAGCAACGCAGGCGGAAACAGCTCGCTATTCATGCTGCCTCCAGTTCTTGGGCCATGCGTTGCAAGCGGTCGAGTGTATGCAGAACATTGCTGACTTGTGCCTCAAGTTGGCTGATGCGGGCCTGCAAATCAGCGAAAAACGCATTGCCGTAAGAGTGCGGCAGTGAGTGCGTGACGTCATCGATCAGATGGCGGATTTGACGTTTGGCTTGCCCATGGAGGTCGTGCAGCAGATGCTTGGCGTCATCGAGAAATTGCCGTGCGGCGTCGTCCAGCAGATAACTGCCGGAGCCCTTGAGCTTGCCTAATGCCTGGCTGTTTAACTCAAATGCTGGGAGGCGAAAGCCCGCTGCCAGATTCTGATTGGTGAGAATGATCAAGCCGGCATCGAGATTGTCCTCCAGGTGCAGGCGGGCAACTCGGGTCGACTCTTTCATTAGATTGTCGCGAAACGTTTGGGTTAGAGTTTCGCTTGAATGCTTGAGGGTGCCGCTCAGTCCCTCGGCAAACTCCTCCAGTTGGTTATGGACCTGACGCCAAAACAATTTAAATACGGTGTAGTGCTGGGTTTCAGTGCCACCGCCCCACATCCAGTTAGCCATTTTTGCGAAAGTGCTGTCGCGGACCACCTCCCTGGAATGTGAGGTTTCCTCCGAGGCGTCTTTGACGCCCTTGCTTGTAGTGCTATAGGCTGCATCAAGGTGTTTAGTGAGTTCACGTTTGAGTTGTTCGCGAAACTCCGCAACGCATTTGCTAAGCATAACGTCGAGGTCGTAGGAGGCGGTCACTATCTTGGTGTCCAGCTCGTGGCGTGCGGCCTTCAGTTTTTCAATATCGGTGTTACGGATTTCTTGATACTTGTCCCGGCTGAACGTCAACAGGTCGGTGCGTAGCGCTTCCAGGGCGGTCAACTTGGCGCGGACTAACTCGGTACGGCGCTGTTCGATGATGTGGTCTTTCTGCTCGCGCACAGTGTCCAATACCGCGCGCAATGCGTGGGTATTCGCCAGCAGATCGAGGTTGCCCCGGCAACGATCGGCATGTTCCGGGGTGAAAAAATCGGCGTAGTGGGTGCGCAAGTTCTCCCAGACTTTTTGTTCAGCGCTGTCCCAGGCGTGTTGTTGGTCAAAACGCTCGGACAGACTGTGGCACATGCCAGAGGTGTACAGCACCTTGCCTGTACCTTGTTGGATCAGGTTGTCGAAGGTCGCGCCGATTTCCGGATGCTGGGCCTTCAAGCGTTGTAGGGTATCGACCATATGCACGCTGAGGGTTTGGGTGATTTTATCCAGTGCGCCCTGAAGTGTCGGTTGATGAGTGTCGCTGCCATACAGCTGGTTGTCGACCTGGCTGGCAATCAGTACCAGTTCCTGAATCCCTTCCTTTTGCGTGATTCGGCTCATCAGCTCGATGTCCTGTTCACTGAGAAACTGGCCGGCCGGGCTGACGATAAACACCACATCGCAGTTTTTCAGCAGCGCCGTGGTGCGCTCTTCGCGGGACTGCACCGGGTCGTTAAGCCCGGGGGTGTCAATGATGCGCACGTTACGCAGCGACTCCAGCGGCAGGAAGATGTCGACACTCTTGGTCAACGGCATAAAGGCTCCGCCCACCGCGACATAATCGCTCAGCAAAACGGCCAAGGTGGCCGCGTCAGGTGCTTGAAGGTGGCCCAGGGCGTCTAGTGCCCCGAGGTCAACGGTCGAGGCTTCAATGTGCTGCCATTGTTCACTGGCGGCCACCAGAGTGTGTTCACTCTGCAGGGCTCGTTTGGCGCTCTTCTCTGCATCACGATAAAGCCCTGCGTCATCGACCGGTTGGCCGCTGCGTTGGCGGCGCTGACGTAAGGTTTCTACAGCTTTGGTCAGTTCTTCCTGGTAGCGCTGTTGATAGCGCAAGGCATCCTGCTGGATGTTGTCCCGGTCTGCTGCACTGTAGAACTGTACATCGGCGCCGAACGTGTCGCCGTAGGTCAGGGTGGTCAGCGCTGCCGTCATCGGCGTTGCAGCCCTGGGGAGAATGGCGTGGCCATCAAACACCAAAGCGTTGAGCAGGGAGGATTTACCGGCCTTGACGCGACCCACGACACCAATTTGCAGCAGGCGGTTTTCCTCCACCAGATCACTGAAGGCTTGTTCCAGGTCTTCGCTACGATCGATGGCGTGCCGGTTCAGCATGGGCGCAAGGTCTTTTTCCAGCTCCGGGTGGTAGGTTTGCATCCACTGGTGCAGGCGCTGGTTCAGTTCAAGGACGTGTTGCGGGGTCATGACTGAACCTCGTAAAGGGCTTGTTTGGCCAGTTGTTGCAGTTGTTCCCGGCACTGGATCAAGAGCTCGAGCTGCTGCTGTGCTGCCTCGGCATCCTGCTGGCGATTGGCTATCATCTCGTCAATCAGGCGTTGTTTTTCACCGATCTCCCGTTCGAACTCGCTGCTAACCTGGGTCACTAAAGTGTTCATCTGTTCGTGGAGCAGGGTGTGCAGGCGCTCACGCATTTCACGCTTGACCGCAGGAATTACTTCGTTGATTACCTTCTGACGCAGTTGCTCGCGTAGGCGCCCTTCATTGATGAACGCGAGAATATTGGGGAGGAAGATGATCGCCAGTTCGATGAGGGGGTTGACCACCGAGGTAGTGACTGCCAGAACAGTGGTCAAGCCTTGGTATGTCACACGGGGCAGCGGCTTTCCATGCTCCCAGCCAGTTTCCTGCTTAAGGCGTTCCAGCTCGCGGCCATTACGCTCAGCCAATGTGCCATTCCAGTGGCCCAGGGTTTCTCCGGTCTTGTGCAGCGTACGGTTGATCCTGTCCGTGATCTGCCCGAGCCAGTTCTGTTCATTGTTGAACTGTCCCATGCTCTGGCCCAGATCGCCCAAGGCTTGAGCAAAGTCCGTCACCACGGTGCTACTGAGATGGTCCATCTGGTCCTTGATTGAGCGCGTCATTGAGCCGCGAACGACCTCGGAGACAATTCGCGAAAACGCTTCCTGATTGCCCGCGACGGCCGCACTGACCAGTTCCGACTGCACGCTATCCAGCTCGTGACCCGCGGCACTGAGGCAATATTCCACGGTTCGTTCTAGTTGCTGATCGCGTAAGTCTTCGAGAATGTTGTCGCGCTGGCGCTCGACTTTTCGAATGCCCTGGGCCAGTTCGTTTAGTGCGTGTTGATTTTCGCCCTGGGTTTTTTGCAATGATGCCAGTGCCAGATTAATTTGGTTGAGCAGTGAGTGGGTCAGGTCTTTGAGGCGATCTTCGAACACATCACGGATGATCTGTTCCGGTTGCAGTGAGGCCAGGACTTCGGTCAGACGAGGGGCTGCGTCGAGCCCAACACGCACCAGTGGACGGGTATCGGCAAAGTTGATCTTGATCTGTTCATCGACCAGTTCGGCGACGTCCTGCACCTGCTCATCTGAGCGCAGGTTGGTCTTGTTCAGCAGGAACGTGAACGCGCGGCCGTAGGTGTGTAGATCGTCCAATTGGCGCAGCATCGACTGAGTGATATTGCCATCCTCAACGCTGGTGACCACGATGAAGTGCACACCACGGGGCAGGTAATAGGCGATGGCTTTGTTGTGGTTGGACAGCGAAGAGCCGAAGCCCGGCATATCGACCAGAACCAGTGAGGGCAAGGCCTTGAGACGTGGGTTGTCCAGGTACAACTGAAGGTGCGTGAATTCGTGGGCACGCGCCTTGAGAGTGGCCAGCGCCGTGATGTCCATGCGTTCAGCGCTGCCGTCCAGGCGCATGGCCAATAGGTGCGGGTCGCTGCTGTAGCGCAACTCTGTGGCCAATTCTGTTTCAGGTGTCAGGCCAACACTGAGGATAGTTTCACCCAGAAAAGTATTCAGCAAACTGCTTTTGCCGGCGCTGAAGGCACCGATTACAGGAACAAGCAGTTCGGTATGCTCGATATCGTTCTGCAGTCGCGTTACCTCATCGGACTGGAGAGCGGTATCTGCAATAACAGGAAAAATGGCGTTCAGGTAATTGAGGTAGGTGCGTTGAGTATTCAACATCGCAGTACGAATCCTTGCGTCTAATTATGAATATGTGTTCGTTGACTGCTGCCCAAGGCGCTTCACAACTCGAGCGCGCGCCATTCGTAACCGTTATATTTTTCCCAGATACCACCGCTCTCGAAGTGCAGGTACACCCGCCACTCATCCACGTTGACCTGAATTTCACCGCCAATACGTGCACAGTCGCCGAATGCTGCGCGCAGAAAAACCTCCAGTTGCTGAAAAAAAGCATCTGGTAAGTGGGCGCTGCCAGCGATGTAGCAGGAAGATCCGTTGGTGAAAATGCTGCAGGGTTGAACGCTTGACCACAGGGTGGCAGTGGCCTGCTCAGGATGCTTCTGGCTCCAGTCCACTGCGAACCGGTGAAGCAAAACATGCCAGTTCCCGTCAGCGTACTCGCCTTCGATCCCCCACATGTCGATGGCCAGGAACATGGTTGGATGTCGCGAGCGTTTTTGTGATGGGTAGAAGGACTCAGGCATGAACGTATCTCTCGCTAATTTGTATGGAGAACAGGCGAGTGAGGATCGAGCCTGCCGACGACATCTTGTGTCGTGTCCGGTATCAGGGTGCAGGGCACGTAATGTGCCGAACTGTCGCTGATATGAGCAGGGTGGATGTCCGTTTTGACGGTGCAGGTATGAGAGGGGTATCAATCAACGCAGGGGCAGACATGGGCAACTTCCTTGTGCGCGCAGACGGTTATGCTATGAAGGGAAGGGCATTGCAAGCCGTCCCAAGGCAGATATGGACGCAATTGTGGCATTTTGCTACTGTTCTTGGCCATGCGTATATTTGCACGCTCGCCCGTCATCCGGAAGTGAGCTCCAGTTCGCACTTCCCCCTCTATCCTCGCTGGCATTTAGCGGACCCTGCACGAAAGTGCCTCGTGTTCTCGACTACGCCGACAGTACACCGACCAAACCGCTAAGGAAGCCTCTTGATGAGCATGATGTGGGGGCTTTTGGGTCCCGAGCAATTGGGGGGCGAGAGACGAACCCGTACCTTGGACCTTGGTGCTGCTGTGCGTGAGTACAATGAGCGTGCGGTACCGGGCATGGGCGGGGTGTGGTACGCCAAACAGCTGCTGCTGGCGATGCTGGGCATTGCACTTGCTCAAAAGTTGCGCGAGCGCCAGATCAATGTGTCGAACATTACGGTTGCCAATGCTATTGAAGCCTTGGGTTGTTATTTCGCCCTCAAGCACAACCAGGGCCAGGGTGATTCCCGCGTGCGGGGTTCGGAAAAGCTGCGCGGCAAGGCCGATTTTGATTTCCAGGCGCTGTGCAAACCTGGCTTTTATGTCAGCCAGCCAATGCGCATGGGCACTGGCCAGGTGTTGTTGACCTTGGGTTTGGTACGTGCCCAGGGAGAGCGATTCAATGCCTTTATGTGCACGGCGTTTGGTTATGAGTTTATTAACGCCTGCTGTGGGGATGACGGCGCGAAGTTGGAACTCTTATTGCAATGGGCGCAAAAAGGCCGTTCGGTCAATCAATTGAAAGCTCCCACTGGGGCAGTGCTTTCACCCTTGCAGCTATTACCTGCCCAAGCGCGAGCATTGTTGTCGCGTCGCCTCAATACCGACCTCGCGTCTGCCCGTGGTGGGTTGCAGCGCGCTGCCATACGCCGCTGGGTGCAGGCCCGCTACGCTCATCCTGCGGTGTTTGACTGGGGCGCCCGGCCGAATGACATTGACGTCGAACACTGGAACGACTTGCACTACGGGGCGCTGTTCTTTCAGGTTCAGGATGCCGCCTACCAGGTGCTGGATGGCTTGGAGCAGTACATGGCGGCATCGAGTCGACCACAGTTTCGGTTAGGGGAGAGCATCCCCGAGCTGCTCTCAACCCGTATCGGGCATTTGCGCGAGCTGGCCCGTCTGTTTCTGGATAACCCTTTGGCGCAGCGAACCGATGCGGTCGCCGCGCGCTTTTGCCATGAGTGCAGTGCACCTGAGGCGTCCCATGTGCTGGCCAGCCTGGTATACCGAGACGGTCGGGTGCTGCGCTTGCAGGGCACGCAGGTGCTGCCCGGCAGTGCTTTCCTGTTTCAGGTGTTGGCGGTCACCGATCAACCTGCTGGCGAGCCTCAAGGTCAGGTCGTCGAGGGTGCGCTACCGGCCTGGATTTCTCCGCGTGTGGAACGCCTGTATCAGTTGGATCTGGACCTGCAAGGTCAATTGGGCATCTGGCTCGCACAGCCCCCAGCCGCTGCAGTGGCCGAGGTGAGTCTATGAGTCAGGTTCCGGCATCACTGGCTCAGCACTTCGAAACGCCAGACGGTTTTACCGGCCATTTCGGCTGGTTGTGTGGCTTCTCGGCTGACGATAGCTTTCTCAACGATGCCCTTGAACGCTTCACTCACCGACAAGCCAACCAGCGTGCCTACACTGGGGATACCTCACTGGCGTTATTACTGGATCCACGTGCGCCCCAAATCACTCCCATCGAAGTCCCCGGGCTGTTGCATTTACCTTGGGCGAAAGCTGCTATGCCGTTCAACTTGATGCACGCCAAGGTGGCAGTGCTGACTTACCGCAGCACCGCCCGGAGTGACGTCTGGAGTGTGCGTTTGCTGGTCTCCACCGGTAATTGGACGCGTCAGACCCTGGAACACAGTCTTGATCTGGTCTGGCGTCTGGACCTGCACAGTGATGACCTGCGATCACCTACCGAAACGACGCAGCAGGCGCGCACGGACATCTCTGGTGCCTGGGATTTACTGTCGTGGCTGCGTCGGCAATACGACGGTCGTGTACTGCTCGCCAACCCGCTGACGGCAAAAGCCATCACGGATATGGATACGCTGCTGTTCAAGCAGATCAAATTGAAAGCCCCTGGTTTGAGCGCGCGGTTTTTCGATAACCGCACAGCGTCGCTGCTCGCCCAATTGCCCGCGAAGGTGGTGAGCGCTTCGGGGCGAGGGGTTGCGCGTAACTACCTGGCCATGGGGTCGGGATTTTACGAGTCCTCATTGCTCGGAAAAACGCCGTCGGTGCCGTTGCAGGTTGTCCGCGGTTTGCGCGGTGAAGGGGGAGGGCCGCGGCTGTTGACGATGTCCAGCGATGTCAATCTGTTCGTCAACGAAGGCGGCTGTCAGGGTGTTGTTGAGGCATTGGCGATGTTGACTGCGGCCGACATCAGCGTGCGGCCAGCGGCTCAGCCGGGGTATTTTCCCCACGCGCAAAAACGTACTTTACATGCCAAGTTTATCTTCAGCGCCAGTGAGACGGGGCACTCGAACAAGACTGGCAATCCCTGGCTGTATCTGGGTTCAGGCAATCTTACCCCGCAGGGTTTTACCCTGAAAATGGGACGTCACCTAGGCAATCTTGAGGCTGGGGTGGTGTTCGCACCGACGCCGTTGAACTGGCACCCGCCACACATGGCCGTCGCCGACCCTGAGTCGATTGGCTATTACCTGCCGATTCAACGGCAACTTACATGCAGGCCGGAAGCGTTGCAGGCGGGTGAGGCGTTTGAAGTGGGCAGCGAAGTGTTCAGTGCAGCCCGCGTGGCATACTTGGTGTGGCGGGAAGCGCAAACGCCGGAGCAAGGCTGGTTAAGCAGTGAAGACGACTTAGAAGTTGATTATGTGGTGCTCGATCCTTCGCATCAGCCGTGCACTTACGTCGACGGGCAAGGTTTTACATGGTGTGGTCAGCGGCCACGCCAGGTGCTCATCCGCTGGCAAGTGGAAAATACTGAGCAGTTTATGGCCGTGCCGGTGCTCGATGGCTTTGGTCGCCTGGCGGCCACGGAGCTGCCGAACATCAGCCTGGAGGATGCGTGGCGTCAGCTCGAGGGTTTTCCGCAACTGCCCAGTGAGGAGGAGCTGCCCGATGCCTTTGATCACAGCGTGCGTTCAGGTAGCCGGCAGGAGAACTTTGGGCGTGCTCAAGGCACGGCAAGCTATCCAATCCGGCAAATGATGGAGTTAATCGAGGGCATTGCGGCGAAACAGACCGCGCTTGCGCCCATCGATTGGCCTGTCTGGTGTGCGCGTCTGGAGCAGTCGCTCATCCAGGCTAGTGGCTGCGGGTTATTGCAAGCGTTTCTGGCCCTCAACCTCAACCCCATTCATGCCTTGCGCCAGGCGGCGTTCAGGCCCCACTTCGCGGAAACGCCAGAGCACCTGGCAGGACAGCGCTACGAGGCGGCGTTGAACCATATCGAGGCGCATTGGGCGCTAGATCACTCACACCCCCTGGGAGCCCCGGCATGAAGTCTGGAGCGTTTAACTGGGCAGCGGTTGCGGTTGCACTGCGCGAAAGGGCGTCCCAGCAGCAACAACTCGCCTGTGCCGAGGGTGAGGCGGCCGCCCACCTGAATCCAGGTCAGCGCGCCAGTCTGCATGCGCTAGCCGAGCGTATTGGCGACCACGGCGTGGTGCTGGCTGACGAGGTCGGCATGGGGAAGACCCGTATCGCGGTGGAGTTGATTCGGGCGGTTAACCACGCTGGCGGTCGCGTGGCCGTTGTGGCGCCACCTGGGTTGGGTTATCAGTGGCACGATGAATTGAAGCGCGGCGGCGTCGAAGCCCCGGCGATGCTGCGTGGGCTTTACCGCTACCTTGAAGCTTGGAGTGGCGAGGAAACCACACCAGACAAGCCCTGGTTTGAGGCCCCCACGCTGGTGCTGTCGCAGGCCTTTGCCAATTGGCGCATGGGCGAGCACACCTCGCGCTGGCGTCGAGAGTTGGTGCCGTTAGTCTTGGCGCGCTGGCGCAAGGAAGCAGGATTCAAATACCCCAACGGCTTCCATGCTTCCTGTCCTTATGACTCTTGGGTCGAGCAGGCGGCCGCGAGTATCGTCAAGCACATCAACCAAGATCCTCGGCAACCGGCTTACACCTGGCTGGCCAACCTCAACAACCAAAATGCTTGGCCGGATCCCAGGAGTCATACAGATTACCGCAGCGGTACCGCGCATCGGTACTGGCTGGAGCAGGTGGTCGGGTTTGGCCTGGGGGCCTTCGACCTGGTGGTGATTGATGAGGCGCACAAAAGTCGCGGCAGTGACAGCGGCTTGAGCCGATTGCTCTGTAATGTGCTGCAGAGCACGTTGCAGAACCGTCGTCTATGCATGACCGCAACCCCGGTGGAACTGGATGTCGAGCAGTGGCGGCAAACCTTCGAGCGGCTTGGCCTCGACGAGCCGGTGCGCGATCGCCTGCAACTGGTGATCAATGACTTTGCCCAGGCCATTCGTCATCTGCGCGCCCATTGGCGCTCCAGTGATACAGCCCGTCAGCACTATCAGGTGACTGCCAGTGCCTTTCAATCGGCGCTGAGCCCCTACCTGTTGCGTCGGGACAAGCGTGAAGATCCAGATGTCGCGCGCTTCACCGAGCTGACTCAGGGCAAAAATTATCGCAACACAGATAGCGCGGTCAGTGTGGATGTACGCACTCTGAGCTTGCCTTGGCGCCAGGCCGTGTGCGCAACAGAAGCCCTCTCGGTGACCTCGCGGCTGGACGAGAACGTAACCGCCAAACGCTTGCGGTTGACCTTGGCCAACGGGCATGGCATTGCTGACTTGTTAGCGCAGATCAACGAGCCGGAGGTTTCTTCGGTGTTGGCGGTTGACGAGCAGACCAGTACTGTCGATAACAAGCGCCAACAACGCGTGCAATGGTGGTTGCAGACGGCTGCTCAAGCGTTTCAGACCCCTCACCATTTGTTTGAACACCCGGCAATCCTGGCCACAATCGCGACCATCGAAGCGGCGCACGGGCAAGATGAAAAGGTCCTGGTGTTCGGCCGTTTCACCGCGCCCATGCGGGCCCTGGTCCGTTTGCTGAACGCGCGGGAGATGTTGCGCAGTCTGCAGGCGGGTCGATACTGGCCGCAGAGTGTTATTCAAACCCGTGACGACGACTCCGATGAGCATTCGCAATGGGCTGCCGTGCGGGTTGCGCACCGTCAGTTACAAAGTCCGCTGGCTCTGAGCCGCATCCCTGAACTTTTGGCCACTCAATACAACAGCCACAGTGCCCGTCGTGAGCAATTTCGCCGACACTTGCTCGACTGGCTCCAAGCGGGGCTGCCTCATGACGATCCGCTCCCGCGGGCGATGCTCAAACACCTTGAGGCGGCGCAGCGTACCCGGGAAGTGGCAGAGGCAGTCGAGAAGCATCCCGTCGCGCTGTTTGCCCGGGCGATTCTCGACCTCACTGGCGAGGATGTCGAGCACCTGACTGCCGAGCACACCTGCACGGCTTTTTGCCAGCTGCTGAGCGCTGCCAGCGACCAGCGTACGGACGATGACCCCGAGGCTGAGGATAACCAGAAAACTGCATTGCAATGGGAGTTGCTGCTGGCCCGCCTGCAAGCTGAGTCGGGCCATCAGGAAGGGGGGTACGCTCGCTTGATGTATGGCGGCACTGAACAATCCACTCGGCGTTTGCTGCAACTGGCCTTTAATCGCAGTAAAAGCTTTCCCCGTGTGCTTGTGGCCCAATCCACAGTTGGTCGTGAGGGGCTTAACCTGCATTTGGCCTGCAAGACGGTCATTCTCATGCACCCTGAGTGGAACCCTGGGGTGGTCGAGCAACAGATAGGTCGCGTAGATCGTGTGGGCAGTCAATGGAGTCGCCAGCTTGACGATGCACTGAAACAAAACCGTCCGCCCGCACAGCTACCGCAGATTGATGTGCACCCGGTGATCTTCCGAGGGACTTATGACGAGTATAACTGGCAGGTCTTGCTGGAGCGTTGGGATGACTTGCGCGCTCAATTACATGGTGAAGTGATCCCGGCCAGGGAGGCAGACGGCGATGTGGCATATGAGCAACTTTTGGCGGAGCTGAAGGTCGGCGCACCGTGTTTTTCGCCGCTGGGAAGAAGTGCTTGAAGCAATCTCCCCCTCTGGGCTGATCAGGGGGAGCCGCTTTTTAATGGCACTGGGTGTTTCCTTGCATCACGGCCAACCGGCGATCAAGGGGCGCCGTGATGGTGAAGTGTCAGGGGCCTGGTAGGTGATCAGGGCGCTCTTTTCGGGCGTCCTAAGCCACAACCGGATAGCAAGCATCCCCCCAGAGAGTTTCGGGGTTATCCAGCATCAGCAAAATAATCACCGGCACCAGCTTGCCGAGGAGGTTCGAGCAGTCGCGCAACTGATCTCGATTCACGCTGCTATTCCAGGTTGCGCCCCCATGCATTACCTGGTTGCGCAGTGTATAGATTCGATTGAACAGAACGCCGAGTACGGCGGGGGTGTTGCGGTTGGCCAAGGCTTGTTGTGCTGCCCGCCGACCGCTGGCGAAGCGCTCTTTCCACTGTTGCTCACTGATCTTGCCGTTCTGGTGATCCCAGAAACTCTGGAATACGAAGGGGTTATCCAGTAAGGCGCGAATGCTACCGGAGAACTCGGACCAGACCAGGTTTTCGATCAGAGTTGCAGTGTCGAGTGCACACAGCTTATCCAGGAACGCTTTGAATGTGGTTTGCTCGGAAAGCCGGTACTGCTCGTCGATATCGGTGGCGTAGGCCGAGTTAAAGGCAATCCAGAGAAAGACAAAGCGTCCGTCGACATCGTCTGCCTGTTCGGCCCGATTGAGCCAGCTCAGCGCTCGATGGACACGCAAGGTGAGATTAGGGTGATGGCTTTCTCGTTCCTGACGATGACGAGTCTTCAGAGCTTGATGGTCCATGGGGGCCGATCCTTGATGTCATGGGGATGGGTAAACCGGTATGAAGTGTCTTAAAGCTTTACATATATTTGAGCCAGGCTTGGCGTTGGCAGAAGAGTGTTTATCCGGGAGCCCATAACCTGCGCTATTTGTTTACCTGTACAGACAAACAACATGGACGGGGCCAGTGCATTTGCTTAGGGTATGGCCATTCGACATTACCTGCAAGGCAGCCTGCATGACGCGTACACAGTTCTTGGCACAACCAGAAGTTGGGGCTTTCCTCAATTGGCTGGCAGCGAACTTACCGACGCTGACTTTCACCTTACGTTTTAAATCGAGCAAATTTGTGCCGGGCGGTTTAATGGCTGATGTCCAGGGGATCGAGCAGGTGCTAGAGCATTACCGTTGGAAGGCAACTTGGCAGGATGCCAACCAAAGCCCAGTGGATTCACAAACCTGGGCTGACACGCAACGCTCTCTTGGGCAACTGCGTGAGTGGCTGACGAGCGCGGTCAACCAAGGGGATGAAACACAAGCGCTGCAGGCGTGCTTGCAGATTCTTCGCTGGGGGGGCGTGCGAGGCGCCATTCCGTTTTTGCACCGGTTGGCTGCGCAAGGTGAGTTGTCCAGCTACCTGAAAAAGATGGCAGGCCTGATGTCGCTTGACGGTAGCAGTGATCTGAATGAACTGGATGCAAGCAGTGTCGAGCGTTTCGATGCCGGTCTTACCAAGGTTCATGCCTTGCTTGATGCATCGGGGTCACCCATCTATGACAGTCGCGTTGGCGCGGCGATTGGCATGCTGTATTCGCTGTTTCGCCAGCAATGGGCGGGGGGCGGCAAACCCTTGCTGGCGTTCCCGTCCGGAGCCGCTCGCGGCAGCCAGATCCGCAACCCCGGGGCGTTTGTGAACGGGCTGGCTGCGCCACAGTTTTCTTCAATCAGTTATGAGTCATGGGCCCGCTGGCAAGTGCGATTGGGGTGGATAATCCAAGCTTTGCTTCAGCGCACAGACTGGTTCGCCGGCCAAGGTGCGTTGCCTGCACGGTGCCACGCGTTTGAGGCCTGCCTGTTTATGCTTGGGTATGACCTGCAGTGCTTTGGAGTGCCGCTGGCGGCAGATTCGGAGGCTGCAGGGGCAGCGAATGATGCGAAGAGCCGCGAGCGTGCGGGCACTGGATGGGTGCCGACCGGGCATCCGTTCAGTCAGGTTCTTCAGGATTATCTGACTTTTCGTCTCAGCGGCGCGCTCGACAGTAAAGCCAACTTCGTTGCCTGGCAGGTAGCCAATCCACGCAATGAGCAACCGCCAACCCGCGCGACTGCTATGGGCTACTGCTTTGCGTTTTCCATTCAGGAGTTCGATCTGTTCGAACGGCCACTGGCAGCGCTTGAGCAAATCGTCAGAGGTGGCCAGGATGGATTGCGTGCGGCATTGGCTACACCGACATTGGAGCCATTCACCCTGGGTGATGAGCGTGTACACGTGTGTCTGGTGGATGTATTGATCACGGGTAACGCGTATTTACGAGCGAAGACCGATCAGGCACGCGTTGCTTACGTCCTTAGCGCCGGATATGCGGGTACCGAGAACGCGGCAAGAACACTGCTGGCGGTGGGGCGCAACGTGGGCAAACACTTTGGCTTGCTTGATGCCCAACACTTGCCAACGACCTTGTTTGAGCAGTTTTTCTGCGGATGTGCGGTCGACGCCTGATACACGCACGATACTCAATCAGCATGAAGCGTTCCTGGACGTTTCGCCGAACAGGAACCGACCATGCAAGCGCGCAACGGAACTCAGTTGTACTCTGCTTCAGATATCTGCAATTTTCTTGAGTGCCAGCACCTGACGGCGCTAGACCTTCAGCACCTTGTGATGCCGATGGAGAAGGCGGCAGCAAGCGACCAGAACCGTCTGATCCAGGACAAAGGCCTGGCCCATGAGGCGGCCTTTTTCGAGGAGCTCAAACGCAAATATGCCAACGTGGTTGACATTGCTGAAGGCAATCCGAGTGTTGCTCGTCGTGTGGCGCTGACCATTGAGGCCATGAAAGCTGGCGCCGAGGTTATCTTCCAAGCGTCGTTTCAGGAAGGCGCGTTTATTGGTCATGCCGACTTCCTGCGTAAAGTGCCACGGGCGTCGGCGCTGGGCGACCACAGCTATGAGGTGATCGACACCAAACTGGCGAAAACAGCCAAGGCCAAGTTTCTGGTGCAGGTGGCGTTTTATTCGCGAATGTTGACCTCGATCCAGGGCGTACAACCCCAGTATATGTACGTCGTGCTCGGTGATGCTGCGCGTACTGAACAGGCGTTTCGCGTCGCCGACTACGCCGATTATCTGGAGCATGTGTTGCAGCGCTTTGACGGGTTCGTGAACGGCGCCGAGCGACCGCCTACCTACCCGCAGCCGTGCGGGCATTGTGGTTTCTGTGCCTGGCGTGATCGCTGCGACGATCAACGACAGCATGACGACCACCTTTCGGCGGTAGCGGGTATCAGCCGTTCGCAAATCCAGAAATTACAGGGTGCTGGTGTCACCACATTGCACCAGTTGGCGGAGAGCACTGACGACCTGCGTATTCCAAAACTGCAGACCGAATCATTGAGCAAGCTGCGGCATCAGGCGCGTTTGCAGTTTCAGGGCCGTTCTAGTGAGGCCCCGCTGTTCGAGCTGCTTCCCATGTTGAGTGAGCGACGTGGCTTTTATCGGATGCCCTATGCCGTGGAGGGCGACCTGTTCTTCGATATGGAGGGCAATCCGCTGGAAGAGGGTGGCCTGGAATACCTCTTCGGCCTGTACATTGACGAGGGCGGGCAACAAATCTTCAAACCCTTTTGGGCGCATACCCGAGATGAAGAAAAGCTCGCCTTCGAGCAGTTTATTGACTGGGTAATCGGCCATTTAAAACGTTACCCCGACGCGCATATTTACCATTACGCCAGTTATGAAGAAACCGCTATCAAGCGCCTGATGAGTCAACACGGGACGCGTGAAGCGCAAGTGGACTGGTTGCTGCGCAACGGCAAACTGATCGACTTGTACAAGGTCGTGCGCGAAGCTATCCGGGTGTCTGAGCCCAGCTACTCGATTAAAAATATCGAGCATTTTTACATGGGCAAGCGCGACGGCGACGTGACCAATGCCGGCGCGAGTATCGTGTTTTATGAGCGCTGGAAAGAGACTGGCGAGTCGGCATTGCTTGAGAAAATCGAGCGTTATAACGAAGACGATGTGCTCTCCACTTACCTGTTGCGTAACTGGCTGCTGGCAATCAAACCGTCAAATACGGGCGTTTTTGTTGGGCCTGAGCCCGCGAGCGAAAAATCCGTCGCCGAGCAAACAGACTTGGAAATTCGCCTGGAGCACTATCGCCATCGTTTTCTTGGCGAGCCACCCGTCGAGGACCCAGTTCGCCTGCTGACTTTCCAACTGCTCGATTTCCACCGTCGTGCCGACAAGCCGACTTGGTGGCAGATGTTCAGCCGCCAGGACATGACCACCGAGGAGCTGCTGGAAGACATAGAAAGCCTTGCAGGGTTGCAGCGCACGGAAACACCGCGTGAGCCGATCAGTCGGTCATTTTTGTTTGAGTACCGCTTCGAACCGCAAGAGACCAAATTACGTACAGGCTCCAAGGGCTTGGTCGCCGAGACTCAGGACAACATTGAGTTGTATCGTCTGGATCATGAGCAGGGCTTGGCGACGTTCAAGGCCACCGAGAAAAAGGCGCCGCCGGCCTTTTTCGATATGATTCCCGGCCGGCCTATCCCGACAGATTCGTTGCGCGAGGCGCTGTTTCGCTATGCCGACAGCGTGCTGGCTGGCGAGCAGCGTTTTCAGGCGGTGACAGACTTCCTGCATCGACGCGGTCCACGGGTGAGCGGTATCGAGCCGGGCACGCCCCTGCTGGCCCCGAACCTGGTGCCGTTGGACGCGATCAAGCAGGTGGTACGCAACCTTGAGAGCAGCGTGCTGTTTATTCAGGGGCCACCGGGTACCGGCAAAACCTACACCGGCTCGCACGTCATTGTCGATTTGCTCAAGGCGGGCAAACGTATCGGTGTAACCTCCAATTCGCACCACGCTATTAATAACCTGCTGGCGGCGGTTGAAGCACGTGCGCAAGAAGACGGACTCACCTTCACTGGTCTGAAAAAATCTTCGGACGGGGATGGCAATGAGTTCAATGGCCGCTGTATTCACTCCATCGAGGACAAAAAAGCCTTTCTCACGGCCTGGAGCCCCTCGATTGACTTGACCGCCGGTACCGTCTGGATACTGGCCGACGAGACGTTTACCGAGCAGCTGGATTACCTGTTCATCGATGAGGCCGGACAAGTGAGCGTGGCGAATCTGGTGGCGATGGGCATGGCTGCACGCAACATCGTTCTGATGGGCGACCAGATGCAATTGTCGCAGCCAGTGCAAGGCGTGCACCCGGGCCGCTCTGGCGATTCCATACTCGACTATCTACTGGATGGCACGCCCACCATCGCGTCTGATCGTGGGGTGTTCTTGGCGCAAACCTGGCGGATGCACCCGCACGTATGTTCGTTTATTTCGCATGCCGTGTACGAAGGGCAACTGTCTTCAGCGCCAGGTACCGATCGCCGGGTATTGTCACTTGATGGGCAACGACCGGAGGTGCCGAACAGTGGGCTGATGTTTTGCCCTGTGAAGCACGATGGCAATAGTCAGAGCTCGGATGAAGAGGCGGCACAGGTCCAGGCACTTTATGCGTATTTTTCGCGGCAACGGTTTATCGATAGCGACGGTGAGGAACAGGCGATCGGTGTTGATAATATCCTGGTGGTGGCGCCTTATAACTTGCAGGTACAAGTGCTCAAACAAGTTTTGCCCTCAGGCGCGCGGGTGGGAACAGTGGATAAATTCCAAGGGCAGGAAGCGGAAATTGTTATCGTATCGATGGCGACTTCCAATGAAAATTACCTTCCGCGTGACATTGGCTTTCTGTACTCGAAAAACCGTTTGAACGTGGCCGTCAGTCGCGCCAAATCCCTGGCGTGTATCGTCGCCAGCCCGGACCTGACCGCTGTGCGCTGCATCACGCCCCATGACATGAGTCTGGTCAATGGCCTGTGCATGGCGGTCAGATACGGCGCGACCCATCACCATGCTTGATCGACACGATGATTGGGCCAAGCTTGGTCTTAGCGACTGGCACCGCTGTGTATTGCTCGAAGGTACGCCGCCTTTCAATCCGCTGGGATTGAATCAGCGTGATCTGATTGGCAACACGCCGCTTGACCTAGCCTATTGTCTGAACCGAAGCAGCCTGATAGACACGCTGGAGTCTCTGGGTGCGCAAGGCAAGCGGCAGCCACTGGACTGGGTCGGGCGGGGAAGCTTGATGCCCTACGATAAGTACATTCATTTGCCTGCCCGGTATGGCAATGTCAAAACCTTGCAGGCTCGTTACCGATTGGGCGCGAACCTCAATGATCGTGATGGACAGGGCAACACGCCGCTGCATTGGCTGCTGATCAATGGTCACTTGAGGGCCGCCGGGTATTTCATTACCCACTGTGCGATGTATGGCCTTGATCTGAGCGGTAAGAACGGCGAGGGCAATACCGTGCGAAATATTGCCCTGCTCAACAGCCATCATGCGCTGGCGCATCAGTTACTGACGGCTGAAACCGACAACTACCTCCGTGCGCTACGTCTTTGGCAGGAGATGGGCCTCAATCATGCATAAGCCATGGCCTCAGTTCCTTGATGTTGCTGACCACGATCTGCTGGGCCTCTGGGTTGGTGGCCTGGTTTCTCGGGTCGACCTGATAGCGGGCCAATACATACTTCACCAATGCTTTGCGACTGGAGACCACCAGTTTCCCCTCCGTCATGCCAAAGTCGGTTTCGATAATGCATTGTTGCGCGGCGTTTAGGCGGCTATCGGGGGTAAAAATGATCGGTACTTCGGTATTCCAATCTTCATCCAGCTCGCGGGTGTTTTCTGAAGCGTCCAGCAGGTCTGGGTCACCGCGTAGTCGGCTCAACACAAAATCGCGGTACTGACGATTTTTCTCACAGTAAGCGCGCACATGCCAGCGCATCCCGGAGTACACCAGGGTATGCGGGGCAATCAGGCGGATTTCCACGTTTGGGGTGTTAAGCGAAACGTACTCGATTTCTAAGCGCAAACCGTCTCGACAAGCTGCGAGCAAGGGCCGCAGAATTTCAGGCCGAATCGGCCGGTCTGGCACTTCGAGCACCTTGGTATGGGCGTAGGCCAGGGCCAATCCATCGATGTGCGGTGCCCGCTCATTGTTCTGGTAAAGGAGGTGCAGGTAGGCACTGGCGCTGTCATCGATGAATAGTGGTTTGAACTGCTTGCTTGGGACATAGCCCTTGCGTTGCTTGTCATATGTCAAGTTTCGGGGCGCATGTTCATTGATGTAGGTGTTGATGTCCTTGGAGGCTTGCTGGCGGCTAATGCCGAAGCTTTGAATCAAGTGTCCTGTGGTCAGTCGGCCTTCCCACCAGGCGACGGTTTCGATCAAACGATAGCGAAGTGCCAGATCCCAGCGCACTTGTTCGATGGATTGCTTGCGTTTCATACCCGCTCCATGTGTTTGAAAACTTTACCTGTATAAGTCTACATTCTAGACCTGTCGTGAATCATTACATATCGTGTATTTGTTTTCGGAATGAATCAAAGTCATTAAGGGCGTGGATATGGGTATGTCGGAGGAATTTCTGACCGTGGTATTGATCATGCTGATGGCAGTCTTGCTGGTCCTTGTGCAGCAGAGTCTGAGAATAAATGAGCTCTGGCGAATGGCTCAGCGATTCAAAAAAGATGTGCGCTGGGTACAGATTCTGGAAATGGAAAAACGAGAACTGCGTACTGCGCTGCGGGATGAAAAAGAACGCGTTGAGGTGTTGGAAAAAAAGCTGGTGATTTTGCAGGAATTGATCCCGACAGGGGGATAAGAGAACGCCCAGTCTCTGTCGCCGTCAGTTTAAGGACAGACCCAGCAGCGGCCCATTACACCGGGTCTACCTGGGGTCTGAAACGTTGAAGCAAAGCAACACCGCACGGCACGTGCCCTCCTGGTACTCGAGAGGCCCTGGGGGAGTGGCTGGATCTATTTTTAGACTAATAATTACTGAGGATGCGATGGGCTGGTTTATTATAATTTTTCTTGCTTTGGGATTTTTTGTTGTTGGAATCGCAGGTGTGTTAGCTATTTTAAACAGGGATATTTCATGGCTGGCTAGAGTTTTAAGCAGCTTGACTGGCGCATTTATATTGTGGGGAGTATGGAATGCGGTCGGATGGCTTTTGTTGAATCTCAAGTAGATTGGAAATATACCTGCTTCAGCTAAAGCTGGGACGGAACAGAACACAGTCAATGGCCATCGTGCAGCGCCGGTTCAAAGGCTTACGGCAGAAGAGCGTCAGGCTATTGGGCCGAATCCGGTGAGGCGGGTTGGCTTGCAAGATACCGCTGGGCTTCGGGAGCGGTGTTCATGTTGCGTGATCTGCACCTTTCAAAAAATAATTCGAATTAACTGCACCTATGCAATAGTCTTATTACGAATTGCTGCTAGGTGAACTATTCAGGAAAAGATGCCATGGCTTACGCACCCGAATTACTCACGCTGCTTGAACAAACGCTAGCGCCGACAAGCTATTGTGTCGGCGATATGCTTGATCACGGTATGGGTGACTGGCATGCCGCAGTGCTTCTCGACAACACGAATCATCTGTCGTCGCTCGAGCTGTTAGCATTAAATGCCAGGAATTTTGCAGGGCATACACCACTGGACATCGCTTATTGTTTAAACCGGACTTCCTTCATCGAGCGATTAGAGGCGAACGGCGCAGAGGGGGAGAAGTCAAACCTCGAAGCGAGGGGCGTTGGTCGCTTCATCGAAAATGATAACTACGTCCATCTGCCTGGTAAGCAGGGAAAGCTGAAGACGCTGGAAAAACGATACAGGGAGGGCGGATGTCTTAATTCCCGTGATAAGGGAGGTAATACACCGATCCACTGGTTAGCCGCAAACGGTCACCTCAAGGCAGTTAAGCACTTTTCTGAAAAGCACTTCATGTTCAACGTGGATATTGATGCGAAGAACCATGACGGGAATACTGCGCGCAACTTGGCCGTTCTTGAGGATCATCAAGATATAGCGCAGCAGCTTTTGATCTGGGAGATCGACAATTACATAACCTCGGTGCGAGTCATGTACAAAATGAGTGCAGGCTTGAAGGAAATGTTACCCAGACGTAAAGATCGTTAGTTTTTTATAGGGCTATTAGCTGAAAAACTCTTGGCTTGATCTGACAGTCACTGGGTGTAGAGGGTGACTGTCAGGTGAAGATAAATCTAGATGGAGCTGGCCAAGTTTTTGGGGTGACAGTGCGAAGGCGTGATGTTGCCATGTTTTAAATTGTAAACGACTAAAGGTAAACGCGTGACTATATGATGATATCCATGCGCGGCCCCAGTCCATCAACCAGTATGGAAATATTGGCCCGTATATCGCAACGCGCTTTATAGGAATCAATGACACCTCTCAGCTCACGATCGATAATGTCCCTTGCTTCCTCTCTTTTTTCGCAGACAGTTTCCGCTGTCAGTGTCACCCGACCGGAAAAAGTGGTTTCGACTGTAGAGAGTTTGACCCAGTCAGGGCTTGCTATATTGGCGATGCCTTTTCTTACTTTGTCAGCTGTTTTGGCTGCGTTATCAGAGCCTTCGATCGGAGAAATCGAATAAGTAAACAGGAAATGGTGTGTTGTCATTTGATTCGCCCTTAGGGTGTAGTGGCATTATGTGTCGCGCGCTGTGCGCGGCTTATGGTGACAGTATCACTTAAGGTGAAGATAAAAATACTATTCTCTAATATGGTTATATTTTAAATTGTGTTCAATTGTTTGAGTGCTAGGTCGGTACTTGGGTTATGGGGGGGTATGCACGGTCCAATGAGTCTAGGTATGAAGTTAGGTGTTGGCTTTGATGTTAAAGTGATGCTTGATTTTTACGTGGCGTTACAGCTCAGGTGTGCACTAGGGGGGTAAGTGTTGTTGGCAGTTGAATTTGTGATAAAGTTTGAAGTCTTCTGATTTTATAGTATGTTCCGCGCGAACGCTCTATGCGGCGACGCCACTACCGCATTTATTATGATGAGTAAGACGGGTTCCAAAGCTTCATTAATAACATTGAGAGTTTCTTTGTTCGAGGGCGTGCTGTTCAAGTCGTGTATGTGTACCAGCGGCCAGAGCTAGTCTGGTTTTGTTGTTGCGCACGAGATCACCGAAGGACGAAGTATTCTCTGTGCGGAGTTGGTGCGGCGAATTTTTCTTCTCAATAGAGACTTTTTGACAGCTGAAAAAATCTTTTAGTACTGATCTGCACGTCGATTTGATGGGGAGGGACAGTGATGGGCAGATAAGTGAGATCGGCATTGATCTTGATGGCGATGCATTGACGCGCTGGTTAACCATTCCTAAGAATCTGTTGGACTTGAACACTATTTAACCAAGGCCACGTCATGAGAGACGATGTGGAGGTGGCATCAGCCCCAATGTCTGACTTTTTTCGCAACACTACCCCACAGCAAAAGCGTGCGGCTTACACCCTCGCTGTTGGTAAGTTGATCGAAAGTCAGATAAGCACTATCGAAAGTGCGGAAGCAATCAAAATGAGTCAAAAGTAGGGCTCCACAATAAATTTGTAACTCAAAGCCCAGCTCCAGCGTTGGGCTTTTTTGCATTCACTGCTTAGGCTGCGAACCATCGCGAGTGGCTCATCCCGCTTGGCGAAGTACTTAACGTGCGTACGGCCCATGTCTATCTTCGCCACTATCGATGGTCCTTGGCGGGGGGATGCGCTTTCACTTTCTTCAAGGTATCGACATACTGATGGCCAAAAGCCATTTCTGTAGTATGAGCGTGAAGTAGGTAATCCCTCCCACGTCTAAATCATTAAGGAACGTTGTGATCGATTCAGTAGTTTCAATATCCGAGCAAGCATTTTTCAGCATTGTCACGTCTGCGCTGGAAGCCTACAAACTGGAGCACGTCTTGAACGGCGGCGACTCGGCTGCGCGCGTCGAAACATTCGGGCACCTGTGGGGGTACGATCAGCCATTAATCGGTAGAGACATGATCTACAGGGTGGTACTGGCAGACACATCCACCGCGGTTGAAAGAGACCAGAGCTCGGTTGCTTTTACCGATGAAGCGCAAGAGCTGAAACAAGGCTTTATCGACACGTTTTTCCCCGAAGTCTGCTACTTGGGTGACTATCACAGTCACCCATACAGCTTCGAAGACGATGAAATAAAAACCGAGCTCGAGCTTGAACGCCGTCATCTCTATCGATTTTCCGAAGGGGATTTCCGTTCGGTTAAATCTTTGCAGGATAAGTCGCTGGACTACCGAGTTGGCCTGGTGGCCACTGTATTTGAGCGTGAGCGGAAAGTGAATCGATCACTGAAGAGGCTGGACGGCGAAAGTTGTATCAGATTTCAGTACCTGAGCATGACCATCTGGCTGAAGGCCTATGTCTGGACCTCGGATGATAACTATAACTATCGTCGCAAGGCGGACAAAATGGTGCGCTTGGTGTGCCCGAGTCTGAATTTGTTAAATTCGTAACGCAGTATCGGGTTGGGCTGACAGTTTGGTAGCGCTGATGTGTGAGCTTCGAATGAGGGTTTGGTTAACGAATCCGCTCGCTCAACGATTGGTAACTGGCTGGCGGAGCAGGGTGGGGACTGGTTTTTCCTCGTCATCAGCATTCGCGAGTGCAAAAACTTTTTTCTGGCTGAGCCCTTGATCAGCCAACAAAAGTTGAGCCAATTGCTGTTGACCGACTGGCAGGCTCGAATGGCTGTGCTTGAGCGTTCGCTGTTACGCAAGGAACTGTTGACGTTGGGATTGGCCCGCAACTGAATTGAATTCTTCACAAGATTTTTTGTTCGGGCACCTGTTGCGTATGCTCCATACCCTTTGGAAAGATGATGGATTCCAGCTGGGTGCCCAGACGCGCCCAGGCTTCCGCCTTCTCACGCGCATAGTCATGATGCAAATAGTGACGACGCACTCGGCTCCCGGCCAGCACGTGGTTCTGGCAACGGTCGATCACATCCAGGTTGACGCCCAAGGCTTGCATCATCGTCGCACCGGTGCGGCGCAGGTCATGGGGTGTCCACGCGCCATTGGTACCTTTGGCTAAAACCAGGCTGTTGTCATGGCGGCGCCTGGAAAGCGGCTTGCGCTTCTTGAACATTTCCTGGCGATCCCCCACCTGCTTGCTGACGGTTTTCGAGAAGACCGGGCCTGTGCCGTCTTTATCCGGAAAGCACCAAGGGGTAGTCCCTGTCAGCGAGTAGAGCACTTGAAAGTAATGCAGTGAAAAAGGCGAGAGGAAGATGTGGTGGTCCTGCTTCTTGCCACGCCGGCCTTTGACGTTCTTGGCCGGGATAAACCACTCGCCACTGTCTAGGTTCACATGGCGCCACTCGGCGGCGAGCAGTTCGCCTATCCGACACAAGGTGCCCAGACAGATCCAGAGCGTTAGTTCGGTTTCCTTCTTGAGCGGACGTATACCGCCGTACTTCTGCCCAGCCGGGAGCGCGCTGTAAACATCCGCCATGCCTGTGCATTTCTGATGCAGTTCGCGTAATTCATCGTGCGACAGAATGCGGCTGCGTTCCTCCTCGTACGTTTCGGGCAGCAGCAGGTCGATGTCGATCAGGTGGGCAGGGTTGCCATCAATGAGCAGTGCGCGCCAAGGCTGACGTTTTTCAGCCCAGGACAACATTTGGGTGATATCGGCAAAGAGGCTGATCGCCCGTCTGGGGGCATTGCGCGCAATGACTTTGCGCAGAATGGTTCTAAGGTCGTGCTCGGTGACATCATTCAACGGTTTGTTAGCCAGTGGCGGTAACACATCTTTGCTGAAGCTGCGGCGCAATTCAGCATTGGCGTTATTACGTGCCACGCCATCACGTAGCCAGGTCTCGAACAGCTCGCCCAAGGTCAGGCAGTCCGTGTCAGCTAGACTCTCGGTGGCTACAACTTCAACCACCTTTGCGTGCGCTTGTATTTTCACGGCTCGCTTCTGAGCGCAAGGGTTGATGCCCTGTTTCAACTGCTGTTTTGCCGAGTCGCGAGCATCGCGAATGTGCAGCAGCCTTGTGCGTGGCCATGTACCGCAGGCGAAGTCCTTGTATTTACCCTCCCACTTGAAGCGGTAGTGGAACTGAACGGAGAGCCCTTGCTTGTGCATAAGGACTTTGCCAATCAGATTGCCATCTTCTCGAAGCGTCCTGCCATGGTCGGTGCTGCTGAGCGCTTCGAGCTCTTTGATCGTGATTTTCACCATTGAAAATACCCCCCACTAAACCCCCCACCAGATACCGGGATTAGGTGGGAAAGCATGGGACGTGCTGCACGTCAGATGATCACCTAAGCCACTGTTTTTAAAGCATAGATCGTGATGGTTAGGGTCAGGACGTTTCCCGACGAATCGCTCAAAACGCGATGGGGTGCTAGGGGTCGAGTGTTCGAATCACTCCGTCCCGACCATCTTTTTCAATGACTTGGCCCAACCTAATCCGTTGGGCTTTTTCATGCCTAAGAAAGGCCCCTACTTGGACCCCTACCAGCAGGAAACTTGTGCCTGTTATTGCTCGCGGCAATCAGGGCTTGAAGTTTGAGTTTGTGCCCAGGCGAGCATTGCTGCCCAGCACATACCAGCAGTCCTCGTCGTTTATCTGCCATCTTTTGCAAAGCAGAGCCCGTGCCGGGTGATCGCGAGAAGGTGGTCAGTTGGAAGGTATGCCCAGCGGTGTAACAGCAGGACGGGAGACAGGCACAACAGGGACGTGGTAGGTATCGAAATGGCTAGGACCTAGGACATAAGCCTGCGTGCTGCTTGGCTGACAGGTAATCTGCAAAGCCTGCGTTAGCCTGTGCAAAGCGTCTTAGGGTTTGCCAGATGATCTTTGCCCGTTCGATTCTCAACGTCTTGTTGCGCAATACCCTACGGCCACCCAGGCGGTCACCTGGGCCAACACCACCGCAATACCAACCAGCACAATCAACAGGCGAGCAGCAGATCCTGACGCTTTATCGTTGCTCATCGCCTCATCGCCTCATCGCCTCATCGCCGAGCGGACAAGCGTAATGGCTTGTGGTGTGTCCGTCGTCGTGCCGCCGCCATGCCTTAAACCCATGCAGTCCAGTCCCGGCGCTGATACTTCGAGTTAACTGTTGCCGAGTGCGCGCTTGTGCATTTCGGGCTCTCGATATTCGCGTTTGGGTGACAGCATGCGAGATGGCGCATGAGCACTGGATGGGTAAATTGGCAAGGGTTTATGAGGTTTATTCATCAGTCCGGTGGGCGTGCGACTTACTCGTCGCCAGTGCCTGCTGCGGTAGCCTGGCGGCTTGGTTGCGCAGGCAGCAGGTGGGGGAGGAGACAGGGGGGCAATGGCTCTACAACTCGCTCTCCAGATGATCGATGTCCTTGAAACGCTCAACCAGGAAATCGATCAGGCTGCGCACTCGTGTGGACAGGTGTAACTGCTGCGGGTATACCGCGTAAACATCGGCACGGGTCGGTGTCTGGTCTTCGAGTACCAGTCGTAATCGGCCGCTACGGACATATCTGGCGATGTCCCATTCAGCTCGCAGCAGAATCCCATGCCCCTCCAGCGCCCAGTTCAGGGCTACCTCACCGTCGTTGCAGCCCAAGGCGCCGCGTACCTTGATGTTTTGCGTACGGCCACCGTCGGTAAAGCTCCACACCCCGTAAGGCGTTTCGTTCTGCCGCAGGAAGATGCAGTTGTGCTGCTGCAAATCGCTCAGACGTTGCGGAGCACCGTATTTTTCCAGGTACAACGGTGAGGCGCATAGCAATCGGCGGTTGGAAGCGATCTTTCGCGCATGAAAAGCTGCATCCGCCAGTGTGCCGAAACGAATGCCAAGGTCAAACCCATGGGTCGTCAGGTCGAGCGGGTGGTCGCTGATCTCCAGTTGTACTTCCACCTGCGGGTGTTTCTTGAAAAATGCGCCAAGGGCAGGACCGATGTAACGGCGTCCGAAGCCCAGCGATGCGTTGACGCGAATCAAGCCTTTTGGCTCAGCCTGACTGCTGTTGATCAACTGCTCGACCTCATCGATCTGCGTCAGGATCCGGGCCGCGTGGGAAAAAAGCAGTTCACCTTCTGAGGTCAGGCTCATTGAACGTGTGGTGCGATTCACCAGGCGTGCCCCCAATCGAGCCTCAAGGGCAGTAAGGCGCTTGCTCACTGCTGGCGGTGTGATGCCGAGCTCTCTGGCCGTGGCAGCCAGGCTGCCTTTGTTGGCCAGAAGATAAAAAAATGACAGATCCAGGGTTGGGCTCATTGGTAACTCAAAGTTATTTATGTAGTGATTCTGAGTAACTCACACTTATTAATTCACTACATATACTCCGTTCACACCCTGATTGAACAGACCGTTCGACAGGCAAAACAAGAACGTTTTGAGCGCGGAGTTGATCATGAGCACATACAAAATTGCAGCGGTTCCAGGTGATGGTATTGGTATCGAAGTCATTGCCGCTGGTGTCGAGGTGCTGCAGGCCCTGTCGAAAAAATCCAGTTTCGAACTGGATTTCAAACACTTCGACTGGAACTCGGATAACTACCTGAAGCATGGTTACTACATTCCTGAAGGCGGGCTGGAAGAGCTAAAAACCTTCGATGCGATTTTCTTTGGCGCCGTGGGTGCGCTTGACGTCGCGGATCATATTTCCCTGTGGGGCCTGCGTTTGCCGATCTGCCAGGGCTTCGATCAGTACGCCAACGTGCGTCCGGCTCGTGTGTTGCCTGGGGTAAAGAGCCCACTGGTCAATGGTGACCAGATTGACTGGGTAGTGGTGCGGGAAAACTCCGAAGGTGAGTACTCCGGCAATGGAGGTCGCGTTCACCGTGGCCTGCCGGAAGAGGTCGCCACGGAAGTGTCGGTCTTTACCCGTGTTGGAGTCGAGCGCATCCACCGTTTTGCTTTCGAACTGGCGCAAAGCCGCCCACGCAAGCACCTGACCATGGTCACCAAGTCCAATGCCCAGCGACACGGCATGGTGCTGTGGGATGAGATTTTCTATGAAGTCGCGAAGGATTTTCCAGACGTTAAAATTGATAAAGAACTGGTCGATGCCGTCACTACGCGCATGGTGCTCAAACCCTCCACACTGGACGTGATTGTCGCTACTAACCTGCACGCCGACATTCTGTCCGATCTGGCGGCGGCGCTATCCGGCAGTCTTGGCATTGCGCCGACTGCCAACCTGAACCCGTCGCGCAAATTCCCTTCGATGTTCGAACCTATCCACGGCTCTGCATTCGATATCACCGGTAAAGGTGTGGCGAACCCGATTGCGACTTTCTGGACGGCAGTGATGATGCTGGAACACCTGGGTGAGACCGCCGCGGCAAAACAACTGATGTCCGCCATCGAGGCTGTGACTGAAAGCGGTTTGCATACTCCTGATTTGGGCGGTACGGCCACTACACGGCAGATCACGGATGCAGTCATTGCGTTGATCAACCGTTGAAGCGTCCCAGCGATTCAAAGTAGTACTGCGGCACTACGTCAAGGGGCAGATTATTGGGTCTGACTCCTTGGCATTTCCTGACAACAATAAAAATCAGGGCCCTGTCATGAAAAGAATATTCGGCAAACTTTATATACAAGTACTTATTGCGGTCGTTCTTGGCGCTATCGTCGGTGTGCTGGTTCCTGAAACCGGGGCTGCACTCAAACCCTTGGGCGATGCGTTTATCAAACTGATCAAAATGCTCCTCGCGCCGGTGATCTTCCTGACTGTCGTCACGGGTATCGCACGCATGGAAAACATGAAGGAGCTTGGGCGGGTAGGCTTTCGTGCCTTGATTTATTTCGAGGTTGTGTCGACCCTGGCGCTCGTGGTCGGCCTGGTGGTGGTCGATGTATTCAAGCCCGGTGCGGGCATGAATATTGATGTCGCAAGCCTCGATACGTCGAGTCTCACCACGTATACCTCGGCGGTGAAGCATGACTCATTCATGGACTTCGCCATGAATATCATCCCCGATACCATTGTGGATGCCTTTGCCAAGGGTAATGTGCTGCAGATCTTGCTGTTTTCCGTCCTTCTGGGTGTCGCCCTGGCCCAAGTCGGCCCGCGCGGGAAAATCTTTGTCGATGCACTGGATAGCTTGATGCAGGGCATGTTCCGCATCGTCAATATGGTTATGCGCCTGGCGCCTGTCGGTGCGTTTGGGGCCATTGCATTCACAATCGGCAAATACGGTTTCGGCTCGCTGTTCTCCCTCGGCAAGTTGATGGCCTGCGTGTACTTGACCTGCGCGGTGTTCGTGATCTTTGTCCTGGGGCCCATATGCCGGTACAGCGGTTTCAGCCTGTGGAAATTCCTTAAATTTATCAAGGAGGAGTTGTTCACCGTACTGGGCACCAGTTCTTCGGAGTCGGTGTTGCCGCAAATGATTTCAAAAATGGAAAAGGCCGGAGTTTCCAAGCCTGTCGCCGGGATGATCATTCCGTCCGGCTTGACCTTCAATCCGGACGGTCAGGCGATTTATTACACCATCGCTGCGATTTTTATCGCCCAGGCAACCAACACGCCGCTTACCCTCACTGACCAACTGATCGTTCTGGCAGTTTTGATGTTCACCTCCAAGGGGTCGGCAGGTGTTACCGGCTCAGGGTTTATTATCCTGGCCGCCACCTTGTCTTCTTTGGGGACCATCCCGGTTGCGGGAATGGTGCTGCTGCTGGGAGTTGACCGCTTTATGTCAGAAGCACGTGCGATCACCAACACGATTGGCAATGGTGTCGGAACCATGGCAATTGCCAAGTGGGTCGGGGCGCTGGATACCGTTAAAATGCACAAGGCGTTGAATGGTGAAAGAGGGGAGCCTGAACCAGAGTTCGTACACGAAGAGGCTGCTCATCCCTCTGGTCCAGTGATGGGTAATGCCTTGCAGCCCAGCCTTGCAAGTGCCTCCCAGGTATAAATGTGTGTTGCTGAAGTGCTCGGGTAAGGGTATTCGTGCGGCCCAGGCGCACGAATACCTATGCAGCGAGCGCCTGTTGCTGGAGTCCCGTATTAACTGGCGCTGAGTGAGTCCAGCTTGAATGGGGTGCTAGGGTTCGAGTGTTCGAATCACTCCGTCCCGACCCTATTGATTTCACTGATATTCAGGGCCGGAACCATATCCGACCAGATCACATCGGCGTGGTCTGTCTGGTGGTTCTTGGTCATGTATCGCCACTCGTGGCAACACGGCTAACCACAAATATTGAGTGACCGAATCAATCGATGACCAACCAGGGGGCTGGTACTTGAAGTAGACGGCCACTGCACTGTGTTCTGCAGGAGCCCCTTAGAG
This sequence comes from Pseudomonas sp. FSL R10-0056, assembly GCF_009600105.1. Classification (NCBI taxonomy): domain Bacteria; kingdom Pseudomonadati; phylum Pseudomonadota; class Gammaproteobacteria; order Pseudomonadales; family Pseudomonadaceae; genus Pseudomonas; species Pseudomonas sp. FSL R10-0056. The sequence continues at coordinate 19,571 of NZ_WIWL01000089.1, read as the reverse complement.
CTGCTTCAGGGTTTCCTGGGTGATGGCTTCGAGTCCGGATTCGGTGATGGTTTTCCAGTCAGTATCTGTGGCCACTTTCACGTTCTCACTGACCAGCGTTTTTACGGTCTGTACAGGTGTACCAGGGGCTTTTATCTGCAACAGCGACTTGTTGCGTAGCACCTTATCGAGTACCCCCTCAGCCGAATACCATGACCAGAATTCGATGATGTTCACTTTTACTTCACTGACATCACGGGCATCGGGGCTACTGACCACCTCGTATCCGGCCTGCCGGTAGGCAGTGGCTACGGCATTACCCACCAGCTCTGAAACTGTGCGCCCTTCAGGCAGCAGCACGTCGCCGATCGCCATATTGAAGTTATTGCGCTTACGCGCGATGGCCCGCTCGGTAATCGACTTATCGTCGATCTCGTCGTACTTCAGTGAAGGTATGTCGGAGCTGGAAGGTTTGATTTGAAAAACTCGATCATCAACGGCGCTGATATAAACCTTTTTGCCATTGCTGGGGGCCGGTGTCTGAGTATCACCCGGCCGTAAAACATCCACTTCTGCCCTGTTGGTGGCGCAACCGGCTAACAGTACCAATGCCGCAACGGCCAAAATTTTTCGAACCATCATCCTTACTCCCTTTTATATTTGGCCTTCATAGGCTTGTCCAAAAGCTGGCGAAAAAGAGTGTAGAAGACAATGTGCAGCTCAACCGCCTGGCTGACTTGCGCGGTTGAGAGAGCAAGCAGCACGAAAGCAATCGGCTCTGGCCCTAGCCTTTTGCTCGTAATCCCTGAACCCGCATTTCGCGGTTTTTTTGTCTTGAGGAAATGATGATCAGCAAGACCGTCGCGGTCATCTGCTGCAGTCCATTGAAGATTTTTTGACCACGCCTCGGAGCTGACCCGACTTAAAGTCGTGAACGTGCTGCGCGGGCGTATCAACTCCGGGCACCTATCAGATGCCCTTATCTTTTCTCGAGTTGGGCCGCAATGTCTGTGGCCAGTTCGATAAAGGCACGTGCGGCTGAAGTCTGGTAGGCCCCTTTGCGCTGCATCAATACGGCGGTACGGTGCAGTCGCTGAGGGCTTAGCTCAATGGCAAACAGCCCCTGATGTGCAAGTGCGACGGTGGCCGGTAACAGGGTCGACAGTGTGGTCCTGCGCACCACTTCGATGACTGCACCGATAACATTGGCCTCCATTTTCACCCGCGGGGTAATGTTGTGCTGGCGACAGTAGCGGTCGATCTGCTCGCGAGTGGCAAACTCTTCGCTGAGCAGGATCAGTGATTCGGCACTCAGAGCGTCCAGGTCAATAGCACTCTGTCCAGCCAACGGGTGTCTTTCCCCAACCACCAGCGCGAGGGCTTCTATCAGAAGCGGCTGGGTCTCTATGTCCTGAGAGTGCCCGTCCTCGAAAGCGATACCCACGTCCAGCTCATCGGCGAGCAGAAGCTCCTCCATCTGTTCTTGAGCGATCTCACGCAGGTTCAAGGTGATATTCGGATATCGGCTGTGGAAAGCTTCGACCAGTGGTCCGACCAGATATGTGGTGAACGTCGGTGTCAATGCAACCCTGAGTGCCCCGCGACTCAAATCGCCCACGTCATGGATTGCACGTTTTCCTTCCTCCAGTTCCTGCGATGCCCGGCGTGCATAGCGTAAATACACTTCGCCGGCGTCAGTCAGCCGCGTCGTACGTCCCGATCGGTCAAATAACTGGGCAGAAAGACTTTCCTCAAGTTGCCTGACTTGCTGTGACAGCGCGGGCTGCGAAACATGCAGCGCAGCAGCTGCTTTCGTGAAGCTGTGGTGTTGCGCCACAGCGAGAAAGTATTTGATGTGACGTGCCAGCATGCTCATAGCCATAAGATTATCTGATGTGCTCCATCATAAATGAGACTTTTACCTTATGTCACGAGCTCCGTAATCTCTGCTCCAACGCATCGCGACCAAGAGGAGTCACCATGAAAGACATCATCGATGGTTTTCTAAAGTTTCAACTTAACGCTTTTCCGGAACGCGCCGGCCTGTTCAAGAATCTGGCTAATCAGCAAAGCCCACGGGCGCTGTTTATCTCCTGCTCTGACAGCCGATTGGTTCCGGAACTGGTTACGCAGCGAGAGCCCGGCGACCTGTTTGTCATTCGCAACGCCGGCAACATCGTGCCGCCCTACGGCCCTGAGCCTGGCGGTGTGTCGGCCTCGGTCGAGTATGCCGTTGCTGCCTTGCAAGTCTCCGACATCGTTATCTGCGGGCACTCTGATTGCGGCGCAATGACTGCCATTGCCACCTGCAAGTGCCTGGATCACATGCCCGCAGTGGCAGGCTGGTTACGCTACGCCGACTCCGCTCGAGTGGTGAATGAAGCGCGCAAACATAAGGACCCACACAGCAGTGTTGAGGCGATGGTTCGAGAAAACGTGATCGCCCAGTTGGCCAATATCCGGACGCATCCATCGGTACGCCTGGCCCTCGAAGAGGGACGCGTAGCACTGCATGGCTGGGTCTATGACATCGAGAGCGGCCGTATGGATGCTTTCGACAGTAGCACCGGCAAGTTTGCGCCCCTTGTGGACAACCCGGGCGCACGTGCCGCTCCCTATCAACAGAAGCAATCTGCTTGAACTCGTTTATTACCCCAGGAGATAACACCATGATCCAGTCCCAAATCAATCCAGGTTCGCGTCTGGCCCTGACCGAAGTCATTTTGCTGGCTAAAGCCCGGAAAGACTTGTCATTTGCCCAGATCACCGATGGCACAGGGCTCAGCGAGGCGTTCGTCACTGCCGCGCTGCTCGGTCAGCATCCCTTGCCCAAAGCAGCGGCCACAGTAGTGGGCGAAAAGCTCGGCCTCGATGTTGATGGCGTGGCGCTGCTGCAAACCATCCCGATGCGCGGCAGCATCGACAACGGTATACCGACCGACCCCACTATCTACCGCTTTTACGAGATGCTGCAGGTCTACGGCACCACGCTTAAGGCGTTGGTCCATGAGAAGTTCGGTGACGGCATTATCAGTGCTATCAACTTCAAACTGGATATTAAAAAAGTCGAAGATCCAGAGGGTGGGTCGCGCGCAGTCATTACCCTGGATGGTAAATACCTGCCCACCAAGCCTTTCTGATAGTTGAGTGTCTCGGCGTCGTAATACGACGCCGAGTCATGAAGCGCTACATTGACCCTGTAAGTATTGAAGGGTATTTGCGTCACGCGATACCCCCAGGTGTTTGAACATGAAAATTTTATTGTTGGCAGGGCTCAGTAGCTTGTGCACTGTGGCTTTGGCTGGGCAGCCTCTAGCAGATAACGACATTCAGGTAGAGCAGTACAGTTATTCACAAGACCTTGATATCGCAAAAGTCATTTCGATGGGTGAAGTGCCAAATGTCTGTGAAGTGGTGCCTGCGCGTATGATGTATGAAGACTCCAAGGGGCATAGGCATATTCTCGAATACCGCGTAATGGGGAATGGTTGTTCTAACGGTTAGTGTGTGCTTCCCATCCATATCGCAAATATTTAATACGTCTTTTAATTTTTTCCTGCTGATTCTGGACACTGTTGCGTTCCTTTGCAGCTCTGTCGCGCGTGCTCATGGGCAATGTGCTGGCAGTCATGAAGCAGGCGCAGCATGACCTCCAGAGGTCGATGCTCGAGAAACGGAAGTTGTCTGAATTGAGGAGTGAGGTTTATGGATCTGATATTTCGCAATGTACGCATTGCCGATGGAAAGCCTTTAACCGACGTCGCCGTACACAATGGGAAAGTTGCCATTATTTCCCCGGGAATTACAGTGCGGGCACGGCAGGAAGTCCAGGGAAATGGAAATGTATTGATGCCGGCTTTTGTCGAGGGGCATCTGCATCTGGAAAAAGCCTATGTCATGCACCGTAAGGTCAATCGCACCGGAACCCTCAAGGAGGCGATTGCCGTTACAGCTGAGCTTAAACCGATGTTGACCCGGGAGGATATTCTCGAGCGTTCAACGCAGGTATTACGCTCACTTGTGCAGGCCGGTACTACCCATGTACGCGCACATGCCGAATTTGACCCCTCACAAGGTTTCACAGGGTTTGATGTTGTCCTGGAGCTACGCAAGAAGTTTCGCGACATGATCGACATTCAGGTAGTTGCCTTCCCACAGGAAGGCATTTTCAAACTACCGGGAATGAAGCACATGATGGTTGCGGCGATGGAAAAAGGTGCCGATGTCGTCGGCGGTATTCCCTATAACGATCGTTCACCCTTCGAACATATTGATTATGTTTTCAGCCTGGCTAAACAGTTTGGAAAAGATATCGATTTCCATCAGGATTTTGCCGATACGGCAGAGAACATGACCATTGAATACCTCGCGCGCAAGACCATCAAGGAAGGGTATGAAGGCCGCGTCTGCGTAGGTCATCTTACGAGCCTTGGAGCCGTAGCAGCGGAACAGCGAGTGGGTATTATCAGCCTGATCCGTGATGCTGGAATCAGCGTAATGTGCCTGCCAGCCACCGACTTGCATCTCGGTGCTCGAGGCGACAGCCATAACGTCCGCCGCTCACTCACGCCCGTTCGTGCGTTGCGAGACGGTGGTGTAAATGTCTGTTTGGCCACGAACAATATACGCAACGCTTTTACCCCGTATGGGACAGGCGATCTGCTGAATATTGCGCAATTGGCAATGCCTGCATGCCACCTGGGTGGGGCCGATGATCAGGCCACAGTATTGGGAATGCTCACAACTAATCCTGCAAAAGCCCTGGGGCTGGATAACTATGGGCTGGAAGCCGGCAAAAATGCAGACCTGGTGCTGGTGGATACCCAGTCGGTCGCCGGGGTTATCCTCGACTTGCCGGCTCGTCTTATGGTGTTGAAGCGCGGGAAAATAGTGGCGACATCAAATTACAACCGTTCGATAGCCTTCTGATCGTCCCCGCCTGCCGGATCAGTAACGGATACCCATGTGACACTCAGTCAATCTGTCGTCTTTTGATGATCGACGACAATCGCGTGTGGACGGGTGTAACGGCTGCGGATTTATCGCCTAGAGATTCAGGCCTCGTGCCACTATTTCAAGCGGGAAGGTCGGCAATATGTCGTCGCTTGCTCTGTTTCAGCTGGGCGAGAAGTCGTGGATGCATCCATTGCCCGCCAATGGCAAAGGCATGGCTTTTATGCGGTCATGCCTGAATCCCGATCTTGCCTGCTGAAGCTTGCATCGCGCGCTTCTCTGTTAAGGGGGCAAAATAGGGCGGCGTACCGGTTGCCTGGAAATAAAGAAAGTAGTGCCCGGTGTCGGCCAATACAATTCGGTGCAGCTCTGATAGGCGCATGCCGTTTCTAATCCAAATGCTCTCTTTCAGGATTTCGTAAGTCCGGACCCCGTGTTGTTGCATTGTGCTTTCGAAGGTTAGGTAGAGTTCTTCTCTGATACGCCGGTCGTTTTGAACACCCGCTCGCAACATAAAAAAGCTAAGCACACCCACAACTACAACCACAACCAACAAAAAAGTCCAGCTGGCGATTGCTCCCATGCTTTGCGCTCCCTGCGAGCTCACGTGGTATGAGCATCAGTGTAGACAGGGTTTGGCACTTGGCTTAGCTGCGTGTCAGGCTGCGTTATGCAGCCTCAGGTTCGGAGCAGGCAAGATTTACGCCTGCTCTGCCTCGTATCGCATCACAACGTGTCGTTGCACACCAAGGCCGCAGATCGACAGCACCACTTCATCCCCCGGTTCCAGCCATTCCGGATGTGGCTTCATTCCCATCGACACGCCAGGCGGGGTGCCGGTGATGATCACATCCCCAACATCGAGGGTCATGTAGTGACTGCAGTAGGAAATGATCTCTGCAACGCTGAAGATCATGGTCTGGGTGTTTCCTTCCTGTCGCCGTTGGCCGTTGACTTCCAGCCACATTGGCAGGCTCTGCGGATCCGGGACCTCATCACGGGTCACGAGCCAGGGACCCAGCGGCCCAAAGGAGTCGGAGCTCTTGCCTTTGTCCCATTGCGAGCTCTGAAACTGGAATCCACGATCGGAAACATCATTGGCCACGCAGTAGCCCGCCACATGTTCAAGTGCCTGGGCAACCGGAACGTAACGGGCGCGCTTTCCGATGACGACCCCCAGCTCAACCTCCCAGTCCAATTGCCTTGAGTGGGGAGGTTGTACGATGGGGTCATCGGCCCCGCTGATGCAGCTGACCGGTTTGAAGAACACCAACGGTTCGGACGGGATCGCAAGACCGGCCTCTTCGGCGTGGTCCAGGTAGTTCAAACCAATTGCGATGAACTTGCCGATATCGCTTATCGGTGGCAGGTAGCGAACCGGGGTCGAAATAAGCGGAAGCCGGTGTTCGTCAAGCTCACAAAGCCGGGTAAGTTCCGTATCGGACAAGCACGCGCGCGAGACGTCATCCAGATGGGCTGATATGTCCCGCAGCTGACCCGATGAATCGACCATGCCCGGATACACGCCATCATGCTTAACATAGCGAAAGAGCTTCATTGTTGTCTCCAGTTGCAGTATCAGAATATGCACAGGAACCGAGCGCGCCAGGCACCAGGCTGGTTGCGGGATACACCCCCGCAGCCACTGTCAGTCATGCTTCATTGCACGCAAAGTGCGGGGGAGGGGCATCTCGGTTTGCATGCCAAAAGGACCCAGTAGGTTCGCGGGATCAATCACGCTTTTCGGTGAACAATCGCACTACGCTTGTCATGTTCCGGTCGCCCATTCCGCGCGCTGCTGCGCGCTGGAAAACGTTATGTGCTGCGGCAATTGTGGGGGCGTTCTCTGCTGATCCTGCTTCCTCGAGCGTGTAGCCGAAGTCCTTTTCAATCAACGCCACGGGGAACTGCGGGGCGAAGTTCTCCGTCATCATGCTCCCTGAAAGATAGGCAGCAACCGGTGGCCAGACGGAGGTGCCTGCCATGGCTGCCAGCACTCGCGATGCATCGGCTCCGTTTCGCTCCAATAACCCGATGACCTCTGCCAGGCCCGTCACCTGTATTCCCAGCATGGCGTTGGTGGCAAGTTTCGCCAAAGCGCCATGACCCAGGCCGCCGACGTGATGGACTGAAGAGCCCATGACGCGTAGCAGAGGCAGACAGCGCTCCAGGACTTCTTCCTCTCCGCCTGCCAGATAGGCCAGTTGCCTCGCATCGGCCTGAGCACGGGATCCCGATACCGGCGCTTCCAGCAGCGCCACCCGGGCATGCTGCATGTGGGTGCCGAGCTCCTGGATCCAGCCAGAAGTGAGTGTCGAACTCTCGATGGCGATTGCTCCCGCTGGCATACCAGAGAGGGCGCCGATCTCGCGATCCAGCCAGACATGGCGAGACGCATCATTGTCACGCAACATTGCAATGACGAACTCCGCACCTGCGCTGGCTTCTCTTGGCGTGCGCGCGTGGAAGGCCCCTTGCTTGACAAGCGCTTCTGCTGCATCGGGGGTTCGATTCCAGACAGTGACTGTATGACCTGCAGCAAGCAATTGTGAGGCCATGCGCGACCCCATGGCGCCGAGGCCCAGGACTGTGATTCTGCTCATATGCTTTGTTCCATTTCAACGTGTAAGGGGGAGGGGCTGACAGGACTCGGTGGTTGTCAGAGGTTGCGCGACTATGAAGATTGGCGACTCACCAGGATCACCGCCAAGCCTGCAATGGCGAAGCAGGCGGACAGGTACGCAATGGGTTGCGGTCCGGCAAGATTGATCAGCAGTCCGCCCAGCAGCGAGCCCAGGCCGATGGCTGCATTGAATACAGATACATTGATGGAGGTGGCTGCGTCGGCTCCGCCTGGAATCCTGGAGGCCTCCTTGAACACCAGGGTCTGCAGCAGCACCGGAAGTGCGCCATATGCAGCGCCCCACGCAGCAAGCACAGCGAAAATGGCGGCATGACTGACCGCTGCCGCGTTCATGCATGACAAGCTTGCGGCAAGGAGTGCTGTCACCAGACCCAGGCTGGTTCTTGGTGCCCTGGACGCGAACGGGCCCACGGCGAAGTTGGTGATTACACCTGCCGCGCCATAGACCAACAGAAGCATGCTGACCTGTGCAGGGCTCTGGCCGGCAATCTGCTCAAGGTACGGAGACACGTAGGTGTAAGCCAGAAAGTTGCCGGTGACGACAAGGGCGGTGATCCCGAAAACCACAAGCAAGGGGCCACTTTTGAGCACGGCTGACATCGCCCCTCGCTTGGCAGCCTTCGAGATGCGGACCGCCGGAACTGACCATGCGATCAGCGTGAAGACGACCAGGCTGAGTATCGAGAGCGCAGCAAACACGGAGCGCCATCCATACATTTCACCGAGCATTGTGCCAGCCGGAATCCCCAGCACCGTCGCCAGCGAAACACCGCCAAAGACAATCGATGTAGCTCGTACTGCGTTTCGTGCAGAGACCATGTGCACTGCGGTGACCACTGCTGTCGACCAGAACACGCCGATTGCACCTGCGACCAGAATGCGTCCAAGGAAAACGACGAAGTAGTTTGGCGCCAGGAAGGTGATCAGATTGCCGATACAGCAGACCGCCAGCAGACCGGCCATCAGTGTCTTGCGGTTGAGCGATCCAAGCAGGCCAGTCAGCGGCGCTGCGGTCAGAGCGACCATAAATGCAAAAATTGTAACCAGATAACCTGCGGCGCCGAGCGAGACATTCAGGCCAGCGGCCATCGCTGGCAGCACGCCTACGGGCATGAGCTCGGTGCTGACAAAGGAGAAGCAGCCGAGGCTCAGGGCAAGAACAGCCGCTACCGCCTGTGCCCTGGATACAGTTACCCCATGAGGGTGTGGCGTTACGGGCGCGTGGGCACTTGCCGACGTAGTATCGGCCTGATGCCTTATGACTTTCGATTGCATGGGCGTATCTCTGTGAAATTCAAAATAAAGGTCGCAAAGGTAAGGTTTTTCAAGGCCAAGCCGTGCGTGCACCCGGTGTACTGTGGTGACCGGCATGCCGACTGATGGGCCATGCGAACTTATCGTGGGGGAAACTCAATGCCTGAGAGTTGCGCACAAGCGGCCAGGTATCGCTCTTGAAGCGCGGGGTCAAACGCAGCGCTGTGAACCTGTGCCGACCGCTGGTGATAGAAGTAGTCGCCGGTTACGCGCGCTGCAGTGCCTGCAGCGAGCCACGCCTGGGTGCGGGGCGCGAGGTCAAGGTCATCCGTAGCCTCAGGGCCGCCCATCTTCGTGGCAACCCAACCTGGTTCGACGCAGTTGGACAGCACATCTGGCCAGTGACGCGCGGCGGCAAAAGCAAGCAGGACCGCGTGAAGCTTGGAATCCGAGTAGGCCTGCATCCCGGACCAGCGTCGCGATTCCCAGGTCAGGTCGCTGAGAGAGGGATTACCCTTCAAGTGAAGCCTGGAGCTCATGTAGACCAGGCGCTTGGGTCGCTTGACCATGGCGGTCAGAATGTAGGGCGCCAGAGAGTTCACGGCAAAGACATGGGGCAGGCCATCCACTGTGGCGATGCGCTCGCGCTCCTGGAAGCCGACAGCGGCATTGTGAATGATGGCATCGAAGGGGCCCAGTTCATTGATGCTGGCAGCAAGCGCCTTGGTTTCTGCGATGCTGGAAAGGTCCCCGACGAGTGCCGTCTGCGCGCCGGGAACTTGAGCGATGGCATGGGCCGCCCGGGCTTGGTTTCGGGCATGCAACACGACCTGATGACCGTTGGCCACGAGCAGGCGTGCCGCCATTTGGCCCAGACCGTCGGAGGATCCGGTAACGAGGATGCGCGTCATTGTCATTGCTCCGGTGAATGCCACGTCGGGGGTGGCCTCAATGGGGTGTAGGGTCGGCATGGGGTAGCCGGCTCAGCGTTGGAGCAATGTTGGGATTTTGGGCCTTATAATGCGATAGCATGGAACGCATAATATTCATGCGCGGGAGTCATCAATGAGGGCATTAAGTTCCCGGTTGCTGGAAGGCGTCGACGTTATGGCGGCTGTCGTTGATGCGCGCAGCTTTGGCGGGGCTGCTGAGGTACTGGATATGTCTCAATCTGGCGTGAGCAGGGCAATAGCCCGCCTGGAGACAAGATTGGGCATCAGAGTGTTCGAGCGCACGACGCGATCAGTGAGGCTGACCGACGAAGGGCGCAGTTTCTACGAAGAGGTGATGCCTCTGATCGATGCGCTTGCCGAGGCGACAGGCAGCGCCGCCAGTGATGCGCAAAAGGTTCGTGGCCGGCTGCGCGTCAACGTGGACCCGCTATTTGCGAGACTGATCCTCGGTCCCCGATTGGGCGCGTTCATGGATAGCCACCCTGAGCTCGAAATGGAGCTGCGCAGCAAGGAAGACCTGGGTGATTTGATCGCGGATGGTTTCGACATCGCGATCCGCTTCGGCCATCCTCAGCCGTCGTCGTTAGTGGCGAGAAAACTCCTCGATACGCGAGTTTTGGCCATGGCATCACCGGCTTATCTTGAGCGTTTCGGCCATCCAAAGGACCCTATGGAACTCGAGACTTCGGACCATCGCTGCATCCTGTTCAGGGAGCCAGTCACCGGCCGCCCGTTTGCCTGGGAGTTTCATCAGCGCCGCAAGAAGGTCACAGTCAAGCCGCAGGGCATGTTGACCGTCAACGACCCGGGTACGGTCTATAGCACATGCTTGGCCGGGCTCGGTATTGCGCAGTTGTTCGAGTTGGGAATTGAAGAATATACCTCTTCCAGGCAGCTTGTTCAGCTGTTTCCCGATTGGTCGGAGCAGCGTTTTCCGCTCTATGCATACTACCCGTCGCGACATCATGTTCCCGCAAAGACTCGCGCGCTTCTTGATTTCGTCGCAGGCCTGGTTCGCTGATCGAAACGGGTTGGGCCTGCATCAGGAGTAAGCAAGCCGCTGCGTGCTACTTCAGTCTTGCAGACAAAACCCGTTTTTTAAATCACTTGCACAAGTAACTACGTCTCTGAAGATCGTATTCGGGTGCAAAACTACTGGCTCGATCTTGAATGGAGAAAATTGATGCGATATTTATGAACTGTAGTTTGGGTATTTAGGTAAAACTGTCAGGTAGTGTTCAGGTTGCCATGTTTGAATTGCAGTGTATTCTTCCTTCGAAAAACGTATATCCCGGTAAGAACTGGTAATATATATTGAATTCGCCCGGCTTGGATTGATAGGGGCAGGGGAAGTGCTGCAAGTTACTTTTCAATTGCACCCGGTTGAGGACTAGCGTGCAATTAAATGACGATATCCATGCGCGGGCCGAGGCCGTCGACGAGTAAAGAGATGTCGGCACGTATCTCGCAGCACGCTTTATAGGCGTCGACTACGGCTTTCACTTCACGACAGACAAGGCCTCTTGCTTCCTCTCTTTTTTCACAGACCGTTTCAGCTGTCAGTGTCAGCCGGCCGGAGAACGTGGTTTCAACAGTGGAGAGTTTGTTCCAGTCAGAATTTTCTATATTGGCAATCCCTTTTCTGACTTTGTCAGCTGCTTTGGCTGCAGTGTCAGTATCTCCTGTCGGAGAAATTGAATAAGTGAATAGGAAGTAATATTTTGTCACTTTGCTTGTCCTTGTGAGAAGTTCGATTTACAAGTCGTGCGCCGTGCTCGACTTATAAAGACAGTAGCACTTCAGGTGGGGAGGGGAGTACTGTTCTTTAGCTTGGCTGGGTGGAATAGTGTGTGTGATTGTTTATGCTGTTTTATCGCTAACCATGTTCCGTCAATAGAATCGGTTTCCGAGATCGGTATTGAGCCAGGAACAGCCAGGCTGCGCATCATTGGCGCTTCCGATCCGCAGTGGGTGAAGTTCATCTTGCAGGAGTTACTGCGATAAGTGCCTCACCTGCGGGCGCTCATATTCGATCTGATTTGGGAGCAAGTGTGCTCGTGATGACATCGAAAAAATTTTCGATGTTCCCCCGATTTTTCTGGGTATTTTGCGGCTTTATGTCGGTTTTAAAGCTTGATGAAACGTTTCATCAAGTCTATAAAAAGGCACAATTCCAAGAAAGGCTGCTGCCATGACCCCGCTCAAACTCTTTGTTGCCCTCACTACACTGACCGCAGCCTCCCACGCCATGGCCTGGGACTATGTTCTGCTCGACACCGACCATGGCGCCCGGAACTGGCAGATCAACAGCCAGCAACTCGGCGTAAAAACCGATAAACCCTTCAGCATCACCTTGCGCACCTTGCACGGTGGCCGGCAGGAGGGCGTCAGCATTGTGGACATCGATAACGGTACGATGAAACTCTCGGTAGTGCCTACTCGCGGAATGAACGTCTTGCAGGCCTCGGTAGGTAATGTGCGCATGGGCTGGGATTCGCCGGTCAAGGAAGTGATCAACCCGTCCTTTATCGAGCTTAATGGTCGTGGTGGTCTGGGCTGGCTGGAAGGTTTCAATGAGCTGGTCACCCGCTGTGGATACGAATGGGTCGGCCACCCAGGAGTCGACAACGGCGAACTGCTGACCCTGCATGGTCGGGCCGCTAACATTCCTGCAAGTAAAGTCACCCTGCATATCGATGAAAAACCGCCGTATGCCATCACCCTGCGCGGCGAACTGAAAGAGCAGGCGTTCAAAAAAGTCGACTTTTCCGTCGCTACCGAATTGGTCACCGAGCCCGGCAGCGTAGTGTTCTCCCTCAACGACACCCTAACCAACAACGGCGACTATCCAAAGGAATACCAGGCGCTCTATCACAGTAACTTCAGCACCCCGTTCCTGGAGCAGGGCGCTCGTTTCGCCGCACCGGTGAAACAGGTGTCGCCGTTCAACGACAAGGCCAAGGACGATCTGCCCGACTGGCAAACCTACCGTGCACCGACCAAGGACTACGACGAAACGGTTTACAACGTGGTGCCGTATGGCGATGCCAAGGGCGATACGTTGACCGTGTTGCATAACAAGGCTGGCAGCCTGGGCGTTTCAGTCGGCTTCAATACTCAGACACTGCCGGTGTTTTCCCTGTGGAAAAACACCGATACCCAAGGCCAGGGCTATGTTACCGGCTTGGAACCGGGGACAAGTTTTTCCTACAACCGCCGTTATCAGCGGCCACTGAATTTGGTACCAACAATTGGGCCGAAGGAACACAAGCAGTTCCACATTAGCTATAGCTTATTGGCGGATAAGGTGGCTGTTGATAAGGCTTTGAAGCGAGTGAGCGACATTCAGGGTGGGCGGGAAACTGAGGTACGGCAAACGCCATTGGTTGATCTGACCAAGGGATAGCACCGGCTAGAGCACCGTCGGCCGATGTGACGCAGCCTCGGCCAAATGTTCGCACCTTATTCCTCGGTTTGTTCAAGGTCCACCGGTGTGTACGGGATTTACATCTTCTTCGCCGCCGGTTTGCTGCTGTTGGGCGGGGGGCTGATGCTGATGGAGCAACGCGCAGGCAGAGGCCAGCGCGTTGAGGCTGTCCCCTTTTCAGGACGCCAGGCACTCGGCGCAGGTAAGGGGTAGCGAGGCATCAAGCCTGTGGCGTACAGGCATTTACGGGTTCAGGTAAGCACTCAAACGCTCTACCGCAAACCCCTCGAAACCTTTCAGCGCATCGCTGGCCATCAATTGCTCCTTGCCGTTGAACTCAACCACGGGCACGTAAAAGCAGGCATGCTGGCTGATCTGGTCGACAGGGATTTTTTGCTGGCCCACAAAGGGAAAGCCGCAGCCCATGCCCAACAGCTGCAAGCGAACCACCTTGAGTTTCTGGCCTACCACCGAGGCGTCACACATTTCCCAATCAATGTTGCGTTTTTCCAGTACATCGGCCACCGGCTTGTTACCCATTCGGATAAAACTCTCGGCCTCCATCGCGAAGTTGATCGGGTTGTCCGGGTCAGCGCAAACGCTGGTCACACGCGTCACCTCGAACTCGCCGCTACCTTCAAGTTGCGCCGGAAACTTGCTTTTCTGGCCTTCAAACCCGGGGTACGTCGTTGGGAACGGCTTGCTGGGCATGAGCTCTTTGACCGTCATACCCTTGGGCATTTCAGGGGTGGCAGCCATGACCACAGAGGGCAAAACGGCAGAGAGCAGGGCGAGGAGTGCGTTGCGTTTCAGGGCTTTGTTCAACATCTATTCCACCTTGGAAAGTCAGAAGTTACATCCTGTTGCGTAATCTGAGTCGTCCCGGCCTTGAAGGCAACCCCCACCCAAGCGTCTCTCAGGTTGTTTGCCTGACCTCAGCCCTCTCTGGCTCAGGCACTCTGCGCAGCCGAGACGCGTAAGGCAGCAGGAACGCTACCGTGAGTGCCGCGAGGGAGAGGTTGCCGAGCCAGGCCACGGCACCCATGGGCCCATCCCAGGCTTGAATACAACAGGCCAAGCTGGCCAACAGGGCAATCCAGCCGGTGCAGCGTAATGTTCGCAGGACGACAGGGGCGGGCGTGGGTTGCCTGAGCTGTTTGTAATACCGCTCCAGCCCCAGGCACAAACCCAACATGCCGCTACAGGCCAGCAACATACCCGCGATCAAGGCAAGGTTCATTTCAATGCTGCTCCAGGGTGTTAGAGGATTTACGCGGTACTGCTTGTCTGGCCGGTTGTCCTGTCTGCCAGGCTGCCCAGGCCAGCAGCGCACCTATCACTACGAGGGTGAGTTCCAGGTAGAGCCCGTCCCCTCGATTGACAACAATCAGATTCAGCAGGGGCAAGTTCAAACACATCAAGGCCGCGAGGCCCAACTGTTCGCGCCAGGCAGCGAGTCTGGGCCTGACGATGGCATGGCCCAGGCTGGCGAGCCACACCAGAAAGAAAACCCGCACTTCCCATTGATCACGCCCGGCCCATTGCAACGGCAGCAACCGGTTGGCCCAAAGCAGTGCGATAGATGCCAGCACCAGCCCGGCCACGACCGCTACGTTGATGCGTTCGGCAGCGTGATACAGCATCGCACCGATCACCCCTTCGCTATCGTGACGACGGCGCCGTTTGACGGTAAACAGCACCACACCGGTGGCCAGCATGGCGCAACTGGCCAGGCCGCAGACAAAGTACAACCAGCGCATGGGATAACCGCCGAACTGGGCGAAGTGCAAGCCGGACATGACTTTCTGGGTCAGCAGGCTCGCTCGGCTCTGCGGCGGTTGCCGCAAGACTTTGCCCGTAACGCCGTCGAACACCATGCTGGCGCCCTTGGTCAGCTCGATACGATTACCCAGCAAGGGGCGCGCTTCAATACGAGCATCACTGCGACCGGGATTTTTAATCGACAGTCCGGAAACCGGCCCCATGCTTCGCTCGGCTTCGGCCAGTAAAGGTCCTATGGCGGTCAGCGGTGCAGGCTGAGAGACGGGGTGAAGAGGCTCGCCACGCCCTGGCCTCTGTCCCTCACGGCGTGCACCCGCAGTGGCGATGTCTTGCTTGCCGGGTGCGTGATTGTGTTCTGCACGCTGTTCAGCAGGCGCCCCGCGTAGCGCTCCACTGGCCGCGACACGATCGCCATCGAACAGTGCGTCCATCGCCGCGGGCATGTAGGTCAGGTAAAAAATCACCAGGCCGGTGTAGGTAATCATCAGATGGAAAGGCAGTACCAGCACACCGGTGGCGTTATGCGCGTCCAGCCAGGAACGTTGGCCCTTGGCCGGGCGGAAGGTGAAAAAATCCTTGAAGAATTTTTTGTGAATGACGATGCCGCTGACAAGTGCGACGAGCATGCCCATGGCGGCCAGGCCAACCACCCAGATGCCGATATTGCGCGGCAGGTCGAGGGTGAAATGGAAGCGAAAAAAGAACCCGCCACCCGCTGTCTTGCGGACGTCAAGCGGGGCGCCGCTTTCCGGATCCAGGTTCACGCCACCGCCACGCCGTTGTTCACCGCTGGAGACGGTCAGCCCTGGTGATCGCTCGGTGGGCAGGCCGATGTTCCAGGTGCTGGCGTTCGGTTGCTGCGCGTGCAGATAGTCGAGTGCGCGTTGTGCGGCTTCGCTTGACGTGAGCGTGTGGGCCGGTATTTCCGGCCGCATCCAGCTATCAATTTCCTTATCAAACACTGCGAGGGTGCCGGTGAGGAAGATTGCAAACAGGATCCAGCCGAAAATCAGCCCGCCCCACGTGTGCAGCCAGGCAAGGGACTGGGTGATGGTTTTGCTTTTCATCCCGGTATCTCCATCCACTGCGGCCAGAAACCGATCGCCGCCAAGGGCACAGCCAGGCTTAGCCCGGCCCATGCGCGGCGGGCACTGCGGCAGGCAAATGCCCAAAGAATCGCCAGGCTGTAGACCGCAAATGACACCAGGCTGGCCGTCACCAGCGCATCGACTTTATTCATCGGCAGCAAGCGCGCAAGTGCCGCAGTGAAGGCGTAAGTGAACAGGTAGCCGCCGCACAGCGCCGCAAGGATACGCGACACTGTCGGGCCGTAATGGGGGGGTGTTTTCATCTGGCATGCTCATCAGTTCCCGGCACGATACCGGAGTATTTTTATCAAGCTGTACGCCAACGCCCAGCCTGGTCAGCGGCTGAGCGTTGGGTGGGTGATCAAGTGCGCCTGTGAGCGCCGGGATCAGAACGAGGTGCTGATCGACGCGTAGAACGCGCGCCCCGGCTCGTTGTAAGTGCTGGCCCCGGCTGTGGTGCCCGAGCCCTCGCGGTACACGCGCTTGTCGAACAGGTTGTTGATGCCGGCACCGAGCGACAGGTTCTTGTTTACCTGGTAGGTCCCGCCAATACCCCAGATATGGTAAGGGTCAAGGGTTTGCAGCTCGTTTGTGGCGATGACGGCAACATCACGTGTCGGGTTGAATACCCGCGGCTCTTGCTTGCCGTAATAGGTCCCGGTCAGGCTCAGGGTAAGTGCCTGCGTAGCCTGCCAGTCGAGCATGGTGTTTACCGTGTACTTGGGCACCACCGACAACGGGTTGCCGTCGCCGTCCTTGTTGGACTGCATATAGGTGAAGTTGGTGTTCCAGCTCAGCGTATTGCCATTCTCACCGAGCAATGGAATGCCGACGTTTCCTTCCCATCCCTTGACCACGGCATCCTTGGCGTTATCCCATTGCAGGATGGCCTCGTTGGCCAGGGTCTTGTCGACCAAATCGTTCGAAGCCACGATTTTGTTGTCGTAATCATTACGGAAGTAGGTGATCCCGGCGGTCCATCCATCCCGGGCAAAGCTGATGCCCAGCTCTTTGTTAATGCTGATCTCGGGCTCGAGGTTTTTATTGCCCAACACATAGCAACCCGTGCTGAGCAGTGTGGGTGCACACCCGTTGCCGTTACTGCGATACAGGTAGTTGGGGTTCAACTGGTACAAATTCGGCGCCTTGAAGGCGCGGGCAATACCGCCCTTCAACGTGATGTCGTCGGTCAACATGTAGGAACTGTTCAGGCTCGGGCTCCAGTTGGCGCCGAATTGATCATGATGGTCCAGGCGCAGCCCGGGCGTCAGGAACCATTTGGGGCTCAACTCGATATTGTCTTCCATGAACAAGGCCATGATCGTCGCGTCCATATAGGACGAGCGTGCACCCAACGCCGAGTTGGGCAATGTGGTGCCGACGGCCCGGTCGAAGGTGCTCGGGTCGTCCAGCTCCTGGCGATTCCATTCCGCGCCGAGGGTCAAGGTTTGTGGCAGCAGCACTTGCAGGGGAATGTTCAGTTCGCCCTGGAGCAAGTAGCTGTCATAGGTACTGGTACTCTTGTCTGCGTTGGCGCTGATGTCACCATCGACCGCACCGGTCTGGCCTTCTTGCAATCGGTTGTTGCGGGTTTTCTCGTATTGCGCCAACACCCGTGATGTCCCGAACGCCCAGTCACCCCGATGGGTAACGGAAAAATTCTGCCGGTACATGGTGTTGGTTTCACGCCCCAGCCATTGGTTGATCGTGCTGCCGGGCGTCTGCGAGTCTGTTCCCCCGGTGCCGACATCCCCGGTGTAAATATTGCCTTGCCGGCTAAAACCGGTCTCGAAATCGAGGGTCTGCTGATCGTCCAGCGCCCAGCTCAATAACGCGTTGATGTCTTTATTGCGGACCCCTTCGCGGCCGGCAGCCAATGCAGAACCGGAGGCGGTGTCGGTGTGCGCGAGGTTGATATCGGAGTCGTCGGCGTCAGTCTTGTTCAGGTTGCCGTAGACACGAAATGCCAGCGCTTCGCTCAGCGCGCCGGAGAGGCTGAACGTGGTGCGTTTGGTCATGCCTTCGGCATCGTCCTCGGGCAGGTTGGTGTACGCCGAGAGCGAACCGCTGAGTTCCTGTGTCGGGCGCTTGGTGATGATGTTCACCACGCCGCCCATCGAGCCGGAGCCGTACCGAGCGGCCGCCGGGCCTCGCAGCACCTCGATGCTCTCGACTTCGTCAGCCGGCACCCAGTTGCTGTCGCCACGGGTATCGCGCTCGCCGGAACGGGTGTAACGCACGGCGTTGCGTGAGGTCACGGGCTTGCCGTCGATCAGGATCAGGGTGTTCTCCGGGCCCATGCCGCGCAGGTCGATCTGGCGGTTATTGCCGCGTGTACCGCTGGCGCTGTTGCCGCTCAGGTTGACCCCCGGCATCTTGCGGATGATATCGGACAGGTCATTGACGGGCGGGCGTTTCTTGATGTCTTCGGCCGTGATGATCGATGCCCCGGGGGCTTGCTTGAGCTCTTGCGCGGCAGTGGCCACAACATGGGTATCATCGAGTTGCAAGACATTGTCTGACGCCGGCGCCGCCAGCAGTTCGGTTTCGGCCAGCGCAGCGCCGGGCGAGCAGGCCATCAAGGCGAGGACAAGATGATTGAGCTTGAATCGCGGGTACATCGACAACACTCCTGTTAGTGGATGAGCCCAATGGAGTGTCTGAGCATCCTGTCAGCAGGGGGCTCGGTTAAGCTGAATCTCCATGGGCGGCGCTAATAGAAGTGATTCGCAAACGTGAGTAAATCTTATTTACATTTTATACATTTGTAATTTCAGATTTATGCGCAATCCACTGTCAGTGTTTTCTGCCCAGATTTCGCCGCCCTGCAATTGCACGACGCTGCGCGCAATCGACAAACCGAGGCCGAAGCCACTGCCGCCGGGGCGTGCGGCGTTGAGTCGGGTGAAGGGCTGAAAAATCTGTTCGAGCTTGTCGGGAGCGACGCCGGGCCCCTGGTCTTCGATCCACACGTACCAATAGGCGCCCTTGCTGACACCGGTGAATGTGACTGCGCCGTGTTGCGGTGAATGGCGGATGGCGTTGCGCAAGATGTTTTCCAGCGCCTGCGCCAGGCTGTTCAGGTTACCCATGACGCGACAGTCAGGAGGCAAATCACAGCGCAGACGCTCGATCGGCCAACCGCTCTCGAAGCTGGCGTCGCCACTTAACACCTCCCATAGCTGGTCCAGCTCCACCGGCTCCAGCGCCAGGGCGGGGCGCTCGGTGTCCAGCCACACCAGCTCCAGCGTATCGCCGATCAATCGGTCCATGCTCTGTACCTCACGTTCGAGGCGCTGGCGCATGGCATCCATGTCCGGTTCACGTTCACCGGTCACGCGCAGTCGGCTCAACGGCGTACGCAACTCATGGGACAAGTCACGCATCAGCCTACGCTGCAGCGCCAGGGTGTTTTCCAGGCGCTCGGCCATGTGATCGAAGGTTCGCCCCAGGTCGCCCAGCTCGTCGCGCCGCCGAGCCACCTGCGGCCC
>NZ_WIWL01000088.1:0-454 GCF_009600105.1 Pseudomonas sp. FSL R10-0056 | reverse complement strand
AGGCGCGGCAAGCGGCTGGCCGTGAGCGTCAGCCAGGCATCGCCCGACAAGGACCACAGCTGCGACCACTCCAGTTGCCGGGCCCCCACCAGCAGTGATGTGACGCAGAGCATGACAAATACCCCTAGCCATCGTGCCCGCATCATTGCAGCTCACTGCCGCTTGCCACCCGCCAACCCTTGGCAGCCCGACGCTGTTCAAGAAACTTCGCGTAACGCCCCTTGGCGGCAAGCAATGCCGCGGGCGTGCCCTGCTCGGCCACCCGGCCGTGATCGAGCACCACGATCCGGTCGGCCATCGACACCGTAGACAGTTGATGCGCAATGACCACCAGCGTGCGCTGCCCGCGCAACCTGGCCAGTGTCCGGGCGATCACGTGCTGATTCTCGGCATCCAGCGCCGCAGTGGCTTCATCCACCAGCAAGATGGCCGCCTCCTTGATCAGTGCGCGTGC
>NZ_WIWL01000087.1:0-462 GCF_009600105.1 Pseudomonas sp. FSL R10-0056 | reverse complement strand
GAACAGACTGAAGGAGCGTAAACCGTGATGAAATCCATGAAGCTGAGCATTCTGGACTATTCACCCGTCGATGAAGGTCTTCTCCCAGTCGATGCGCTGGCGTCCAGTGTGCGACTGGCACAGCGTGTGGAAGACAAAGGATTCAACCGGTTTTGGGTGTCCGAGCATCATGGAGCCCCCGCCACCGCAAGCAACTCACCGGAAATACTGATGTCGCGCATCGCTTCTGCGACGACAGCCATCCGCGTAGGTTCCGGGGGCGTTCTGCTGCCCAACTACAGCAGCCTGAAAATAGCCGAGAACTATCAACTGCTTGAGGCGCTTTTCCCGAACAGGATCGATCTCGGATTTTGCCGGGCACTCGGCGCCGATCGTCGTACGAGTCAGGAGCTCAACGATGAGAAAAGTGAATCGATCCCCTATTCGCGAAATGTTTCGGACCTGCTTGGTTTTGTGACCGGA
>NZ_WIWL01000086.1:0-546 GCF_009600105.1 Pseudomonas sp. FSL R10-0056 | reverse complement strand
TCTATGACATCGACCGCCCCGGCGCGGCCATCGACTGGAGCGACCGAGGTGCACCGCCGCCCTCGATCACGGCCAAAAATCCCGAGAACGGTCACGCTCACCTGATTTACGGGCTCAAAACGTCCGTGCGCACCGCGTCTGACGCGAAATCTGCGCCCCTGCGGTACGCGGCAGCTGTAGATTGCGCGCTACAGCGTTTACTTGGTGCTGACCTCGGCTATTCCGGTCTTATCTGCAAGAATCCTCTGCACCCGCATTGGCAGGTGACCACTTGGGAGCCGCGCCTGTACACCCTGGCCGACCTCGACAGTTGGCTAGACCTCGAGCCCGCCCAGGATCGCCGCAAGCGCCTCCCGGACTACGGGCTGGGCCGGAACTGCAATCTGTTCGAGCAACTGCGCCTATGGGCCTACAGGGCGATACGCCAGGGGTGGCCGGACTTCGAGCAGTGGCAAGCCGCCTGCCTCGACCGAGCCCTGATGTACAACGCCGGGTTCGCGGCATCCCTCGACCACCAGGAAGTGCGCCACGTCGCCCGCTCTGTGG
>NZ_WIWL01000085.1:0-556 GCF_009600105.1 Pseudomonas sp. FSL R10-0056 | reverse complement strand
GGTACGGCAGCATGTCTTTGGTGAACCTGAGTTCTACACGGCCCTCACCCTCCCGGTAGATGATTGTTTGCACCCAGCCGGTAATCATCACACTCGGTCTTTTCCCCTTGCCATTGGGCTCTTGGGTTAACCGGACTTCCCGCCGTTTCAGGCGCAGGGCCGCTTCTTTGAGCTGGTTGTAGGAAGATTCGATAGGGACACCCGCCATCGTCGCTATGTCCTCCGCCGTCACTGAATACATCACTTCATCGGTGACAGGCTCGCTCCTCTTCACCTGGCTAATACAGGCCAGAACGATCCGCTGTTCCTGAACACTGAGGCGATACGCGGCCTCGACCAGGGCATTGCTTTTGTAAACCATTGGGGGTGAGGCCACGTTCGACATTCCTTGTGTATAAGGGGACACTGTATCTGCGTCCCACAATACAACAAATCCGTCCCTTTACAACAACAAATCCGTCCCTTCTTAACAACAAATCCGTCCCTTAATGGCAACAAATCCGTCCCTTTTTAAACTCTACAGGCCACGGATTACGTGGCCTGTAGACGGCCTAAA
>NZ_WIWL01000084.1:0-575 GCF_009600105.1 Pseudomonas sp. FSL R10-0056 | reverse complement strand
GGCCGGGCGCCTGCGCCCCGTCGAAGGCCCTCTGCTGATTGGCGGCGGTGCGCTTGCCGCACAGGTGGCCCGCTTTGGCGGCAAACTCACCGATGCGGTGTTCAGCTATGGCCCTGAACCCTTGCATGCCACACCGTGGATTCCAGGCCAGGGACCAAAGCTCAAGGCCGTGGTGTTTGACGCCAGCGAGCTGTTGCACACCGGGCAGCTCAAGCAACTGCGCGAATTTTTCCAGCCGCTGCTGCGCAATCTCGAGCACTGTACCCATATGGTGATCCTGGGCCGTGCCCCTGAAACATTAAGCGACCCTTTTGCCGCCAGCGTGCAACGTGCGCTCGAAGGTTTCAGTCGTTCGCTGGCCAAGGAGTTGCGTAACGGCAGTACCTTGCAACTGCTGTATATCGGCGAGGGGGCCGAAGATCAGCTTGAAGGCGCACTGCGCTTTTTTCTCTCGCCAAAAAGTGCCTTTATCAGCGGCCAGGTGCTGCGCCTCAAGGCCTGCGCCAACCAGGTGCAGGACTGGACCCGCCCCCTGGCCGGGCGCAAGGCACTGGTTACCGGTGCGGCCCGTGGCA
>NZ_WIWL01000083.1:0-589 GCF_009600105.1 Pseudomonas sp. FSL R10-0056 | reverse complement strand
GCTGACGTTATCGAAATCGCCCGCGCTTTCCTCGCCCGTCAAAGCGCCCGTATTGGCCGTACCGACCTCAAGTTCGCCCCTGACGCAGAGCGCGCCATCAGCCATTACTCATGGCCGGGTAACGTTCGTGAGCTGGAGAACGCCGTAGAGCGCGCCGTGATCCTGTGCGAAAGCCCGGAAATCTCGGCCGACCTGCTGGGTATCGACATCGAACTGAGCGACTTGCAAGACGACGACTTTATCGGCCTGGCCCCGCAACAGAGCATCAGCAGCGGTAACACCAGCCTGGACCCGACCGAAGACCTGTCACTGGAAGACTACTTCCAGCACTTCGTTCTGGAGCATCAAGACCACATGACCGAGACCGAACTGGCCCGCAAGCTTGGCGTGAGTCGTAAATGCCTGTGGGAACGTCGCCAACGCCTGGGCATTCCACGCAGAAAAACCGGTGTCGCCAGCGAAAACTGAAACGGGTTACGCCGCAGGTAACACCTCACACCGAGAGAAAACTGTTACCGCTGATTAATCACGTAACAAAAGCCGGGGTTTACGGTAACGAAACCCCAGCTTTTTTTGGCCTGCCAAAAAG
>NZ_WIWL01000082.1:0-630 GCF_009600105.1 Pseudomonas sp. FSL R10-0056 | reverse complement strand
TGGTACGGCTTGGCCGGTAGACGATCCCGGAACAAGTCGAGTTGCGCGACAGCTCCGACATGGTAGGATTGTTTCAAGTTCAAGGCCCTCCCTTGGGCTCTAGGCCCCCGTCGCTCTCTCTTCCGGCAAGTTGAATAGAGCACGGGGGTTTTGTTTTTTCTGGGGGCCAGCCTAACCCAAGGTGGGCCCGCTGCGCGACTTATGCCGCTGGCGCTCCTGGATCACTTCCTGAGCGCGCGGCTCAAACCCTCTACGCGCTGCGCCAAGTCGTTCACCTGCCCGCTCAAGCTCTGCACCTGCTGCGACAGGGCCATGTTCTCTGTCTGGCTGCGCTCGTACTGCCCCTGCAAGATCGCGGCAGCTTCGGCCCACAGCTTCGAGCCCTTCGCGTGCTCGATCCGCATACTTTGCAAGGTCTCGGCGAAACTGCTCAGCTGCTGCTCGTGCTCGCTCTGTAAACTCTCCAAGGCGTCTAGCAAGGCCTTCTCGATCTCCGTCATAGCCTACTTCTCCAACTTCACGGCCTCTCGGCCTAGGTCCTTGAAATTCCACCCGCTGGACGCCTTCTTCCCTTTGGGCAGGAGGAGGTACTCGTCTTTTCCGTCGGAGTAGAACTCCATCCCCAGAGCC
>NZ_WIWL01000081.1:0-633 GCF_009600105.1 Pseudomonas sp. FSL R10-0056 | reverse complement strand
CACAGGTCGAGACGTTGCCGGTCTTGATCGTATCAACCACCCGGTGATCCGCAAGGTACTTCACACCGCGTGAAATGGTCGCTCTAGACCTGTTCAGGATTTTGCAGAGGGTTACTTGAGATATCGTCACTGCGTTGGTGCCAATCTGCATGTTCTCCCTGATAACGCTGAACACCAAGGCTGCCGCTGGGTTGTCTCGCTGCATCGCTCTTAAGTTCTTTTCGGCGGCTCTACTCATCATGTAGTAACCCCCCGCCACCCGGTTTTTGGTTACTGCTGAAAGCCGCCGTTCCTGCTCTAGCGTGTCGACTGTGTGGCTCAGCAAGGCCCTCACTTGGGTGAGCTGTTCCTCCAGCTTTTGAACCTTTTTTTCGTCCTGAGACATGTATCACCCCGTGAAACATTAGTGTGCATTTTTTGAAGCATCATGCCTCATGCTAGCAAGATGCATGATGTCTCACAAATGCTTTATGACGTATAGCGATGTCTCACCGGGTGATACATAGATGTATAGCCACGTGAGACATCGCTCTTTGGATGAAACCTATATAAATCAACTACTTAACCTCTTTTCTACTGTTTTCTCTTCTAATTCTCTAAAGGGCGACGCCCTTGCCGCGCTTCGCTTGGCAT
>NZ_WIWL01000080.1:0-675 GCF_009600105.1 Pseudomonas sp. FSL R10-0056 | reverse complement strand
GGTGAGCAATTCAGCAAGTACCAGGAACGAATCAACAGGTGCCCCCCAGATGCCGAACTGCTCGTAGAGCTTTGGGATCAATCCTAGGGTTGTCATGCGCTTGTCAGGCATTTGGCATGTGTTTGTCAGGTCGGAGTTTCCGAATCTGAAACTGTTGCTACTAGCAACACCGCCTAACGCGCTGCGCTTGTTGGGTGAGCGGTAAGCCAGCGTCGTGCCGCCACTGGCCCACCCCCACCTTGATTACCCGCAAGCGAAGCGCGCAGGCCGAAGGCAGCAGCGTGAAGGAGCGAAGCAGCCGTACGCCAGAGTCCCTCTCTAGCGCGGTTTTAGGCGGCGCACAGCGACTGGAAGGCTGCCGCTCTTAGAGCGTCCTCGACGGGCCTGTATACCCCTAATTGCCCCTTTTACTTTTTCCCTTTTTCCCTTTTAAGAGGGCTGAAAGCCCCGGTTTATAAGGCTTTCAGCGGCTATATGTGTAGGGATTCCCTGCTATATGTGTAGAGATTCCCTGCTATGTGTGTAGAAATCCCCTGCCACATGTGGAGAGATCCCCTGTATTTATGTAATCTATTACTAAATACACAATTGCTGAGGATTTCATGGACCACGTGTCGATGGTTTACAAGAGCAACGCTCTGGTCGAAGCCTCCTACCGCCTCACAGTTCAGGAGC
>NZ_WIWL01000079.1:0-681 GCF_009600105.1 Pseudomonas sp. FSL R10-0056 | reverse complement strand
TGGCGCTCTACTCCGCACCCGTCAAACCCATCCGTCGTAGCAGTGGCCGTTCCACCCCTGCCGCCGCTGCGTATCGGAATGCAGCGCGAATCATCGACGAGCGCACCGGCGACATTCACGACTACACCCGCCGTTCCGGCGTGGATCACGTCGAGTCATTTGCTCCGGTCGGTATGGCTCCACAGTCAGGTTCTGAACTGTGGAACAAGGCCGAAGCCGCCGAGGTTCGTAAGAACGCCCGAGTGGCCCGGGAAGTACTGGTCGCACTGCCTCACGAACTTGACCAGGTACAACGCCGAGAGCTGGCCAAGTCGATTGCCCAGGGCTTGGCCGATCGCTACGGCACAGCGGGAACGCTTGCCGTTCACCAGCCCGACCGAGAGGGCGACAACCGTAATCACCACGTCCATATATTGATGACCACGCGCCGCCTTGATGCGTCGGGCCAGTTGGGCGAGAAGACCCGCGAACTGGACGATGTGAAGCGCGGCCCGCAAGAGGTGGAGTGGATACGGGCCATGATCGAGGGTCGAACCAACCAATCACTGGAGCGCGCCGGGCTTGAGGCGCGGGTGGATCGGCGTTCTTTGATTGAGCAGCGCGCCGCTGCGCTCGATGCCGGCGACATGGATCGAGCTGCGGAGCTGGGTCGGCCGGCAACCCTTCACGAAGGCCCAAGGG